>DMXI01000089.1 GCA_003483885.1 Microscillaceae bacterium | reverse complement strand
CACTTTTTTATAGTTTGAGCGGTCAAAAATCCACCTTTACCTATGGGGATGTGAGGTAAATTATTGAAAAATGATGCAAAACCGGCAAAAAACGATTCAGGATGTTTGGTAAGTAGTTATTCTACAAATACCGTTTGGGATTTAAGCTCAAAATGAAAAGAATAAAGGCACCCCCTTGCATGTGATAAGTGATGCAAAAAGGCTGATATTAAAGTTGAATAATAGTGTTGGTTGATGTTTTAGTGGTTCAAAGTCGTCTCGACTTTGTTTATCAAATATTCTTTCCTAAAGTTTTGGTTTTTATGCTGTGTAAAGTTCCAAAACTAGCTGATACATAAATTGTGGATATCAAAATTACCTATTTTTTCCACAAAGCAAAATTTATTCGGGTTTTTCGGGCAATTTAATTTTCTGTCGGATTTTTTTGTTCCAATCACTAATAGTTCGTTTGGTTTGGTCTAGCATTTGGCAAATCTCCCAGTCCGAAAACCCTTCCATCTTCAAAACCAGGTATACTTTTTCTTCTGCGGTGAAAGATTCACCAGGCATCAAATCGTTCTCTTTGGCAGCCAAACCCTCTACCCCAATGTGCTTATCGAGCAAGGTATAAATCTGCTTGTAGTCCTGCTGACTTGCCAGTGTACTGAGTACACTGGTATTGAGCCCTTGTACCTCTACCAACGCTTCTACTTTGGAAACTTCTGCATCTACGCCTTGTTGTTGGGTATAGCGAAGCCACCACCATACTCCCCAACCCGCCAGTAAAAAAGCGAGCACCAATACTACAATCCCGGTTTGCAAGCTTTCGGAAGCATCTGCTACTGAAGTAATTTCTTCTGATTGCTGATCAGTATTGGCCAATACCAGACTATCCTTGGCCACAATTTGCTGATTAGACTGTTGGTATTGTTTGCTTGCCTTTAGTTTTTTGGCTTGGTACTCATTGGCTAGCTTGAGATAAACCGAATCTTGAGTTTGCTTAAATACGGCAAGGGCATTTTGCGCTATTTCGCCGTAAGCTTCAGCCGCACTCTGACTCATGCCTTTTTTGTCTACCACATTGGACACATTTCGCTCCATTTCTTTGAGGGTAGAATCACACCGTTTGACCAATGTTTGTGCTAGCTCAATTTTTTTTAAATTCAACGCTATACATCCTTCATAGAAAGTATGCATGAATTGTAGGTTCAGGTCATTTTTAGAAAACTTACGTGATTTCTCCAAATACAAATTCCCCTGTTCAAAATCCTGCTTTCTATAGCTTATTTGGGCAAGCCTCAAATTATACAATGTTTCATCATATGCTGATATTTTCGCACTATTGAGCGCTAACTTGGTATAATAGAGGGCTGAGTCTGGCGAAATATCTTCATAAGCAAAGCTTTGATTAAAATAGGCTCTTGGTAAGCTTTCTGAAGATTGAAGTTTACGCAAGGCAATTGATTTGCGGTGATAAAAGAGTGACGAATCAGTCCACTTAACCGAAAATGTATCTACTTGGCTAAGGTTAAAAAATATATTCCCTAACTGAGAATAATTGCTTGCCAAGTTTGCTGTATCCTTTTGCTTCAATAAATAACGGTTCACCCACCTGGCCAAATTCAATGCGGTATTAAACTTTTTTTGTCGCCGATAAGGAGTAATCAGTGCTATGCGTACCTTATTTTTCTTTTTTTCTGTGGTGTATAATTTTAAAGCTTTCTGGTAATAATGTATTGCTGAATTAGACCATTCCTGGGTTTGCGACATTTTCCCTAAAAGATAATAAACATCTGCTTTCTCGTTGCCAGTTTGAGCCACTAACAAAGCTTTATTTGCAAAAAAACGGGTACTATCTGCATTTTTAAATTGCCATTCACGCGCTTTTTCATAATTTTTTTTGTAATTTTCGGAGGTATTTGTGGATTGTGCTCTTAAAATTGAAAAGCTGATACATATCATTCCAAATACACCTAATAATCCATTTATATTGTACACTTCTTTATCTTTTAAAAAAATGAAAGATTCATTCGAACTATTCACTAAAAGTGAGCTTAAAGCCACTCAGTTATCCAACATTCTTGGAGGTGTTTGCCCTTGCCCTGGCACTCCTACAAATCCTGATGATTCTACAAACAATGATGACTCTACAAATAATGATGGTTCTACAAACAATAATGGTTCATCACAAGGAGGATAAACACCCAAAAACTGATTTTGTACGCATTCCTCTATATTAAAGAGGGTTTTTGCCTTTGAAGGTTACTGAAAAACATTGATTAAGCACGATTTAAGTTACTCTGCTAAAAATAACAAATTAGCAGAGTTTTTTTTATCACTTTTCTAAGTTAGCTCTCAATAGTAACGATTACATATTTGGAAGTAGGCGTATTACTTTTCAAAGCTACACTATCAATCGGTACCAATACATTGGCTTCTGGAAAATAAGTAGCCACACATCGTTTGGGAATATCATAGGGTACCACCAAAAACTTAGAAGCTTTCCGTTGACCCCCTTCATAACTACTCATCAGGTCTACCTTTTGTTGGCTCTGAATACCAAACTCTTGCATATCTTCTCGGTTCATAAGCACTACCCTCCGTTCGTTGTAAATGCCCCTGTAACGATCGTCTAGTCCATAGATGGTGGTATTGTACTGGTCGTGGCTGCGAATCGTCATCATAACAAATTCTTCGGGAGCCAGGGTATTTTGAGGCAGCGGATGTACCGTAAAAAATGCCTGTCCATTTTTAAACTTTCGTTCCCGAGCCACATTGGGCAAATGAAACCCATTGGGCTGACGCACCCTTTGATTATATTGCTCAAAACCAGGGATGGTAGCTTCTATTTGCTCTCTTACTTGATCATAGTTATGAACCATCGCCTGCCAATCTACCGAACTGGCTTTGAATGTAGCTTGGGCTAATTTGGCAACAATCATAGGTTCACTAAGCAAATGTGGTGATGCAGGCTTTACATGACCCTGGCTTTGGTGCACTACTCCCATAGAGTTCTCCACCGATACAAACTGTTTTCCCGAGGCTTGCATATCCAATTCGGTACGCCCAAGGCAGGGTAATATGATTGCCTGTTGTCCAGTGATCAAGTGTGAACGATTGAGTTTGGTGGATACCTG
The DNA here is from genome assembly GCA_003483885.1 of Microscillaceae bacterium. GTDB lineage: Bacteria > Bacteroidota > Bacteroidia > Cytophagales > Microscillaceae > Microscilla. Next base: position 25,175 of record DMXI01000089.1, on the reverse strand, counting down.
CACTGTCAATCGGCAATTTTGTAGTGCTTTGGCGGTATATTCTGTATCAGGCGTAGCCGACAAAAAGTTGCCTCCCATGGCAAAAAACACCTTCGCTTTATGCTCATACATGGCTTTGATGGCCTCTACCGTATCATAGCCATGGTGCTGTGGTGGCACAAAGCCAAAGTTTTTCTCTAAATTATCTAAAAATGTTTGTGGAGGTTTTTCCCAAATCCCCATGGTGCGGTCTCCCTGCACATTACTATGCCCTCTTACTGGGCAAGTACCCGCTCCTGGCTTTCCAATGCTTCCTTTGACCAACAATAGATTGACGATTTGCTGGATCACTCCTACCGCGTTTTCGTGTTGGGTAAGTCCCATAGCCCAGCATACAATAATTTTGCGGTGCTGGCTCAATAAATCTGCTGTTTGCTGTAATAGCGCACGATCGATGCCACTTTGTTGTAGGCATTCTTCTAAATCTACCTGCTCGATGTCTTCCAGAAACTCTTCAAAGCCAGTGGTGTATTGCTTTATAAACTCATAATCAAACACCTTTTGGGCACTCTGGGCATCTTGTTCAGCCATCAGCTTAAGTATCCCTTTGAGCAAGGCCATATCGCCATTGATACGCACCTGTAAAAATAAGTCACTCAATGCCTGATCGCTGCTACTTCCTACCCAGCCTTTGAGCTTTTGAGGGTTTTTAAAGGCCACCAGTCCAGCTTCTGGCAATGGGTTGATATGTATTATTTTGGCTCCTTGCTTTTTGGCGCTTTGTAGGGCTGTAAGCATACGCGGATGGTTAGTCCCTGGGTTTTGTCCAATGACTACAATTACTTCGGCTTGGTCAAAGTCCTCTAGGGTAACCGAGCCTTTGCCTATGCCTAGCGTTTCGCTCAAGGCAGTTCCACTTGACTCATGGCACATATTGGAACAATCAGGTAAATTGTTAGTCCCGAATTGCCGAACAAATAGCTGGTACATAAAAGCAGCTTCGTTGCTGGTTCGTCCTGAGGTATAAAAAATAGCTTCGTCTGGTGACTCCAGGCTATTCAACTCTTGAGCGATCAAGGAAAAGGCTTCCTCCCAATTGATTTCTTCGTAATGGCTACTTCCTGCTTTGAGCAGCATGGGGTGAGTCAACCTTCCACTTTTGCCCAATTGATAATCTGACCATTGCGAAAGTTCTTCTACACTATGTTTTTTGAAAAAGGCTGGATTTACTCGCTGAAGGGTCGTTTCTTCGGCAATGGCCTTCGCCCCATTTTCACAATATTCGGCGATTTTGGAACGGGTTTTCGGATCGGGCCAGGCACAGCCCGGACAATCAAACCCTTTCTTTTGATTGGCTTTTAGCAAAATTCGATTACCACGTACCATTCCTGATTCTTTGGCAATATGATGCAAGGCCGACTTTACGGCTTCTATTCCTGCTGCTACAGTTTTGGGAGGTTTTATTTCAAGCCCGGTGAGTTTTTCGGAGGTAAAGGGGTTTACCTTCCGAGGGGTGTTTTGGGTTTTATTCATCTTATGTCGTGTGCTTTTGTATCTTTTGTTGATTTTATAGTACAAAATAGCGCTTATTTATCGGATTCTCCAATAAATCACCACGCTACTGCCACGTCTCCTTCCCCTTTAGGTCTACCCACCCTGCTTTTTTATTTCGGCTTATAGCTGCTTTCCCATCCCAAAAGTCTTCGGCATAATCGTACTTAACAGCAATCACTTCTTGGCCTTTGGTATTGATATATCCCCAAGCATTATCCACTTTTACTCGTGCTAAACCTTCTACAAAATCCATTACCTGGTCATACTTGGGTTCGGTGAGTGCTACACCTTGATTATTCATCACCCCCCACTTATTTTCTTTCATCACCAATAGCAGATCAAAACTTATCGATTTATAGTCTTCATATTTAAATTCGCACAACTCTTTTCCTAAAATGTTAAGCAATCCTCGCTTGCGACTGCCGTTGGCCATTAGCTTTTGAGCCGCAAAGGCGCCGTTTTTTAAGGCTTCTATAAACACATATTCAAAATTGGTACGCAAGGTATCTTTGTACATAAGCGCATATCTACCCGATTTTTTTACAATAAATACATCTTTGCTTGCAGGTATCAGCAATCTACCTTGAGTGTCTATCCATCCTTTTTGCTCGGTTTGCTGCCCTTGGGCATTAGGGTTACTAAATGTCACTTCAGCTTTGCCTTGCTTAAAGCTTTCAGCAGATAAAAAAGTTAACGCGGTCACTTGCTTTCCACTTTCATCAATAAAGCCATACCAGCCATTTTGCTGCACTACGGCTCGTTTTTCCTGAAAAGAAAGTACTGTATCGTATTGAATACGGGTAATTTCCTGTCCATACTTATTAATAAAGCCCCACTTGTTGTTCTTTTTTACCTGGGCAAAGTTGTTCTCAAAGTTGAGGGCTTCTTCATATTGAGCAGGAGTAATTTGCCTGCCTTGCTGATCGATAAAACCATATAAATTGTATTCAAAGAACCTAGCAAATTGCCCTTCGAAATCTTCTAAATAAGGGTATTTGAAAGGCACCACTACTTGACCAGTGGTGCTAATTGCTCCCCAATAGGCATCTTTTTTTACTACAGCTCGGCTATTTTTGAAAGCTCGGGCTTCATCATAAATCAACGGGGTAATTTCTCGCCCTTCTTGGTTAAGGTATCCCCAGTAGCGCCCACTATCCAAGCTTGCCAACGCATATCCTTCTTTATAATCTCCAATGTAGCCATACTTCAAAGGAGCAACGATCTGCCCTTCTTTGTTGATTACTCCATAAAACTTTTGCTTAAACCCTGATTCATTGGTTTTTACATAGGCTACTTTGGCTAGCCCTTGCTTAAAAGGCTCCGCATAATCGTATTTGGGAGCAACAATGGTTTCGCCTTTGGTATCGACAAAACCCCACAAATAACGAGCCGCCAAAGAATCATTTTCTTGAGCAGTTTCACTACTTACTCTGATAAGTCCTTCTACAGGTTGTTCTACACTGCGATATTGGATGGGCACCACAATCTTCCCTTTGGTATCAATTAAACCTTCCTGGTTTTTGAGATTTACAATGGCCAACCCTTGGTCAAAGTCGCTGGCCCAGTCGTATTTTGGTGAGATTATTTCTTGGTTCTTTTGATTAATAAACCCGTACTTTCCGTTGAGCATCACGCGGGCAAACCCATTTTGGTATTTGTACACGACCTCATACTTGAGCTTTTTGGTCATTTCCACGTTTACCTGAGGGGGTTTGGTTGAGCCAGATTTACGGGTTTGTATCGTATCTTTAGGATCGTTTGCCTGCTTGCCTTTTTTGTTGCAATTGGTCAGAAGAAGGGACAAAACAAATAACGTCAAGGCTATTAGGAAACCTTTGTTATATGCCCGAATATTGATCACAGAATGACGGCTACTTTGCATGTTTGTTTAATAACTTTTTACGTGCTTCAAGATAATTTTTTTTCTTCACTTCATTTTTTGGATCTTCCCTGTATTCAATAAAAACTTTGGCAAACGCAGGATGGTCTCGGTAGTAGATATTGATAAAGGTTGCCAGTGGAGCCTGATAAAAAGCGAGAGCAACCGTGCCTATGAGAATAGACTTGACCAGAAGCTTTTTAAAAAACACTTTTTCTTTCAAAACCTGTAGTGATACAAACAATACAAAAACCAACATAAGAGTCACCCCTAATACCAAAAAATTAGCATCCCATAACATAATTTTAAACAACAAGCCTAACATACACAGCGCAAAAAGAAGATGCGCTAACTTGTAAGCTGGCATAAAATAACGATCAGCCGCTGCTTCTGGTTGATTGTTGAGCCTTACCTGACGAAAGCTTCGTCTTAGATAAACAACAGCCAAGCCTACAAAACCAATGATAAGCAAAGGGATGCCCCAAACACTAAGGCCAATTCGCAACGCAAAACCCGCAATGGCAAGCAGTATCAATATAATTTCGGCGAGCATGATAGAATTCATAACAAAGGTTTTTATTACTCTATTGCAAATTATCAAAAATTGCATAGCAGTTTATGATTCGAAAACTTTAATTTCGTTGATGTGTTTTAAAAACTATCATCATGCAGAATATCAATGAATATATAGAACATACCAACCTCAAACCAACCCTCAATTATGACGATATGGATCGGTTGGTGGCTGAGGCGCTTCAATACAATTTTGCGGGTATTTGTGTTCCCCCTTATTGGGTAAAAAAAGTACGCCGAGACCTTGGTAAAGCTCCTGTACAACTAGTCACGGTAGTTGGCTTTCCGTTGGGATACAATAGGGCTGAGGTAAAAATGCAGGAAATAGAAAGTGCTTTGAAAGAAGGAGCCAATGAGTTGGACATCGTGGTAAACCTTACTGCCATTAAATCCAAAGCCTATCCCTGGATCAAGCAGGAAATGTCGTGGTTTTCGAAGGTGATACACGAACACGAGGCTATGATGAAGGTGATTCTGGAAACTGCCTACTTAAACGAGCAAGAAATTATTGAAACTACCAAGGTTTGTGTAGATGCTGGGGTAGATTTTATGAAAACTTCTACTGGTTTTGCCCCTGAAGGAGCTACAGTGGAGCATGTACAACTGCTGCACGAAATTACTCCTGATACGGTAGGTGTGAAAGCTTCAGGAGGTATTCGTAGCTACGAAAAAGCCCTGGCTATGATTAAGGCTGGCGCAGAACGTATAGGAACCTCATCGGGAGTGAAAATTATGGAAGAAGTCCTGGCTAACTCTTAGAAACTTCTTCGAATAATTGGGCATAACCATTTTCTACCCATATCTTTGCGGGGCTGTTTGCTTTTTGTTGAACTAAACATCTCGACAGAAGCTTACTCCAATGGCCAACCATCATATTGGCCTCATTTAGTTTAGGAAGTCATTTCGCCTTTTAATAATGAATGAAAAACAACTATTTTTCAAAAATATTCTAACAGGTGATACGACTTTTAGGTTATAAATTTTGCTTTCTAATTAGCTGGTTTTTAACAAAATATTATGGAATTAGACATCACAAATCCACTTACCTTCGCGGTACCGTCGTTTTTTGTACTAATTTTAATCGAATACCTGCTTACGTATAAACACGACAAAGAATACTATAACGCTAAAGATTTTCTGGCAAGCTTTCAGGTAGCGCTTACTTCAGGCATTGTAGCACTAGGAACCAAAGCTCTTTCTCTATTGGCTTTTTTTGCTTTGTATGAGGGTTTGGCCAGTTGGCGCCTAGAGTTTTTTGGTTACGAATACCTGGATTGGCAACTTTGGTGGGTATGGGTATTACTGTTTTTAGGCGACGATTTTAGTTTTTACTGGTACCATCGCTTAAGCCATACGGTACGCTTTTTATGGGCGGCACACGTAGTACACCACTCGTCTGAAAGGTTCAACTTTGGTAATGCTATCCGTAATGGCATCTTTACCTTATTTTACAAAGCTTTGTTCTGGATGTGGTTACCTGCTTTAGGTTTTCATCCAGTGATGATTGTAACAGTAATAGGGGTAAGTACAATTTATCAGTTTTGGCTGCATAGCACTAAAATTCCTCGCCTTGGAATCTTAGAAAAAGTAATAAACACTCCCAAAAATCACGCAGTACATCACTCTCGCAATATTGAGTATTTGGACAAAAACCACGCGGCTATGTTTATGTTTTGGGATCATATGTTTGGCACTTACAAAGCATACGATGATGAAGTACCTGCCGATTTTGGGGTAATCAAAGGCCCAAACTCTAACAATCTAATAAAAATTGCTTTTCACGAATATCGCGATATTTGGCAAGATGTAAAAAGTACTGATAATTGGCGAGATAAACTCATGTATATGTTTGCAGCCCCTGGATGGAGTCCCGATGGTTCCTCGAAAACTACCAAGCAAATGCGGGACGAACTAGAACGACAAAAACAAATGGCTTAGGTACAAAGGAATTTTTAACAAAAAATTTCAAACAAGATCATTCAACAAATCATTTCTTAGTTTAATCCAAAAATTGTAATTGGCAAGTATGTATAATACTTGCCTTTTTTATTATACAAAAATGCTTTAACATCTGCTTAAACCTTGATTAACACCTGCTTAACAATCAATTCCAGAATAAAATACGTTCTTTGAATAAGGAAAACATACTAATAAGTCATTTAGGAATCCACAAGTATTAATTACCTAAAACCCATTAGAGAAAATTAAATGAAAAGATTGTTATTTTTAACTTATGCTGTGAGCTTGATGGTTGTGGGCGCTTGTGCACAAAAATCCAAGTATGCTACAACCAACAGTGCTGTTGGAGGGAAGTTTCAGATTGTAAAGACAAATCAGGAGTGGAAAAAGGTTTTAAGTCCCCTAGCTTATCATGTACTGCGTGAACAAGGAACTGAACGTGCTTTTTCAGGAAAATATTGGAATAATAAGAAAAAAGGGACTTATACTTGCGCAGCTTGTGATACCCCATTGTTTTCATCTGACACTAAGTTTGAATCTGGTACTGGCTGGCCCAGTTATTGGAAACCCATTTCGAAAAAGGCGGTGGGTATTACCAAAGACTATAGTTATGGAATGGTTCGAGAGGAGGTACACTGCAATCAATGTGGAGGACATTTGGGGCACGTTTTCCCCGATGGCCCAGAACCTACCCGATTAAGATATTGTATCAACTCGGTTTCTTTGAGTTTTGTCGAAAAAGGACAGAAGAAAGAAAAGAAGTCTAAAGAAAAAAGATAAGAAAGGACTTTTTACTAAGTTCTATCGTTTGTTATTTTGGGTGCTGAAACTTACAGTTTCGGTACCTTTTTTTTTACACCTTGGCGAACCTGCTTGATTTTATGAAAATATACTTGTTTTGGGTTGTGTATACCCTCTTTACTTTCGTATCGCTTGCTGGACAGGCCCAAACCAAACGGTTGGAAATTCCAGTTCGGCTAGGCTTTGACCAAATGTACATGGCCCCCATTGGCAAAGATGGTTTGGTGGTATTCAACAAATCCCGCAAGAGCGTGGGCAAAGGTTTGGTAGAGTACGTATTTCGCAAGTATGACCAAGATTTGCATGAGGACTGGACCATTACCTCCATTGTTAAGCGTAATTTACCCTTTATAGATTATGCTTATTCGGCTCGTACCTTGTATCTATTGTTTGGCAAAGCCCAAAGCCGTAACTATCAGGTGGTCAAGGTAAATGTAAGCGCTGGCTTTTCAGAAAAGTTTGATTTTTTCTTTTTAGACAAACTCAACATCCAACAATTAGCAGCAGTAAACAACGATATATACATCGCAGGTATGCTACAGGGCGAACCTACCATATTGCACACTAATTTGATTCTCAAAAAAACCAAGATTCTTTCGTTGAGCTTTAAAGGGCGAGCAGTGATAGAGTCGCTCTACCTGGATACACTCAATAACTTTGTCAACGCTACAGTGGTAAGCCTAAACCGGGGAGAAACCAAGGTATTGCTCAAATCTTATGTAAAGGGCAAAGAAGTAAGAAGCATTGAACTGCCCAACGAAAAGGATAAGTATTTACAGGATGCTCAGGTGATTGCCACCGAAAACGACGAACAGTTGATCGTAGGTACGTATTCTCAATATTCGGAACGTAGAGCACACCAAGGGCTATTTGTAGGGCGACTCACTGCCCAAAGTGAGCTCAAATCTCACCAGTACTATAGCTTCAATGACCTCAAAAACTTTTATGGACATTTGAATGAGCGAGAACAAAAGCGTATTGCCCGTAAAATACTCCGACGCAAAAAACGAGGCAAAAAAGAGTTGCCCATTCAGGATAAAATCTTACTGCATAGAATTGTCAAAGAAAATGGGCAATACATTGCTTTGGGAGAAATGTTCTATGAAACGGTACGGGTGGTTGGCGGCGCTTTTTTCACGCCCAGAAACTTCCCTCAGCAGCGCATTCCCCGCGAATGGGAATATAGCAGGGCCATTGGTCTTAGTTTGGATAAAAGTGGTCGCATACTGTGGGACAATGTCATGAAACTTGAGCGAGTAAAAGTACCTACACTATACCCAGTAACGATGCTCAAGCCAGATGCGGACTCCTCTTGTTTTGTGTACTATTATATGGATGAGGTATTTTCCAAAAACTTTAAGGAAAGCAAAAAAGGAGGCGAGATCAAAGCACAAGAACTCAAAACTACCGATGAAAACGACGAAGTACGAGAAAACATTCGTGTCCAAACTCGCCGCTGGGTAGGTGACTCTTACCTTATTTGGGGTTACCAACGTATTCGCCATAAGCAAAAAGGAAGGCGCAAAGTGTTTTTTGTACAGAAGATGCGGTTTGGGGAACATCAGAAGTAGTGACGATGAAACCAGAAACCATATGATCACAATTTTTGACTTTAATCCAACCAAAGCAGAGTTGATTCATTTCTTATCTATAGATAAAGAGGATGAAGAAGATTTAAAATGGCTAACCAAAGAAGGATATTTGGCTGAGTATACCCATCATAAACATAATCATCCAGAACAAAACCTAGGACACCTATATGGGTTTCTGTTAAAACGTGGAAAGCCTGACAAAGCTTTTCACTACCTCAACCAAATTCAGGATGAGGAATATCGTGAAGATGTTTATTTTACGTTTACTCCATTACATAGAGGCTAATCACTCAATATTAACTCCCAAATACTCCCCAGAAAGTATCAATTTCCTAATTTAATAATTGCAGTCAATCGTATATTGGTTTTGGGAGGTGTAATATTCAAAATGCCAAAATCTGATTTATTATTGGATTTGCCAATGTATTGGAAAGTAGCTTTCAAATCTATCAACTTGGCTTTCCAATCTACACCCAGCTCACCCGTGAATACCGGATTTAACTGATTGATCGTATCTTTGGATAGGTTAAATTTTGCATTGATGTTCAAGCCCTTTAGGTTAAAGGCCTGATTACGGTTATAAGAAAGTTTTACATCCCAAGTTTGCTCATTGACTAGTGGAGCTTGCCCCGGCAACAATATTGAACTTCCTCCTCCAATTGGCCTCAAACGGTTGTAGGAACCTCCAGCAGCTAGTTGCCCTCCAGCTAATGCTTGCTTATAGTCTATCCCCAATTTTGTCTTCAGGAAGTTGATTGGATTTTCCAGATTATGAGAAATCATTTCTACATTTCCCGATAGCTTTAGGTTTTTGTATTGTTGCGAAGAATCTATGCCTAATTTGCGGCTTAGGTACAATTGTTCAGGCGCGAGGAACAAGTCTTCTTCTTTTTTTCCAAAATTAAGTTGACTCTTCTCAAGGAACCTCATAGGTAGAATCCCTTTGTACATCGCATACAATTTGGCTTGAGTGTGGCTGTGTGTTTTTCCACCTTTGTTTACCAAACGTTCGTAGGCCAACTGATAGCCTAAATAGCTGGTAGGTAGTTTGCCCTCCAAACCTGCCATGGGTGTCCTACGGTACAATTGCGCTCCAGTACCTGGATAATTGGTAAATAGTGAGCTTTCTCCGGCAAAGTCTTGTTTCCCAAACATAAGCTTGTGCGACAATTCGTTTTTATCAAACGAAAAGCCTCCTGCACTGGAAGGATGTTTCCAAAACTTCATTTTGAGAAAATCAAGTGGTACATCTGGTATCAGCGTAGAATGCTCAAAGGGTTGAAAGTTGCCAGGTACAAAAAGCTCTTTACGCATTGCCCATATTGTGGTGGCCAGCCCCGAGGCCAACGTTCCTATTATATAAGGGTTTTTACCAAATTTATTCGTGATATGGCTTAAGTATGATTTATACCCAGTAGCCTCCAATAAGTCCTTGGCTAGTATGCCAATCACTTCATCTCGTAAACCTTCGTGTATTTTGTCTGGGTCTAAGTCTTCCAAGGCCCCATTGCCACCCAATACCGATGGGTCTAGATGTTGATAAGGCGTTTGTAAGATACCATTGCGGGCAAGAGCGTTCAAAAACTCATTCTTGGTTCTATAATGTGCCCCAAAAGCCTCGGTCGCCCTTTCAGGATTTGATAAGAAGTTGTCGCTGTAATATTGCCAGTATCCCTCCTCTCGAAGATATTGTAAACGACTTGGGTTAATAAATTCCTTATCAGGATCTCTTGGCGATGTTATGATTTTCTTTCGGGTAGCCTCTGTGATAGCATCCTGCAACACATCGTCTGCTCTCTTGGCATCGTCAAAGGCAGGAGTAAGTTTACCTTTTTTCTGTTCGCTGTCATTTACAGCTTTTCGAGTGTTTTTGGCAGTGTCTTTAAAGGGTTTTGGAAAACCTAATTTTTTCTCGTTTAAGGTAGCAGGAGGGCTATATTTTGGAATGACGCCGGTTTCGCGTCGTTGTTTTCGCTTGTTAGCAGGGTCTACAATCTTTTTCTGCATAATGGCTGAAATGCCCTGATGGAAATCGGTGATCAACCCATGGTTTCGTAACGCCAAGCCAAGGTGATCAAACACACTCGGTTTATCTTTTATGTAATGCTGCTCTAGAAAACTGGTAATAAATTCACTTCTGGGCGATTTTTTCTCTAAATATTTGCCTTTTCCTTTACCTCGCTTATAGCCCATATCACCAATGGCTCCTTTATATTCGCCCACATCTACTTTTTGGGTGTCTTCGAACTTATTGCCAAATACTTTTGATAGTTTCACCTCATTTTTGATAAACTTCATGATAAACATGACCAGGTGCATTTTATCTTCATTGTCCAGGCTACTAGTCATAGCGTATTGAATGATGGCTTGTAGCTCTTCTACTGAAGGAGTTTTGACTTGATCCAAAGTTTTATCTTGTAACAAAAAATTTTGCCACTCAAACGTCAAGCTATATTTTGCTCGGTGCTTGTTCATCTCTAGTTCGGCAGCATCAGGCGATAGAAAAGCTTTTAGTAAAATGCGGGCAATGTCTTGGGGTTGTTTTTTATGCACTTTTTCTTCGGGAACCTCTTTCACCACTTGTTTATCTTTCCCTTGTGCCTTGTTCTCGAGGTAGGCTCTATGAAATTTCTTAAACTTATCGAGATCATGACTAGTAATGTCAGTCAATAAGTCATTATGCGTATTCAAAAATTTCTCATACTTGAGAATTAAATCATTCAACCCATCCGTATGCTGTTTTTTGGTTTCAAACTCAGGTGTTTGTTGGCCAAAGTCTACGTATGATTCTAGTTCTTCTGGTTTTATTTTTCTGCTCTTCAGCACCTGATCTGTGCCATGAATCAGGGCATGCACCTTATTATTGACCAAGCGCCCTGTACGCATATAGTCTCCCTTATTCGTCATAGACAACCCATCCAAAGATTTTGTTTCTAAAGCATCGGGCAATTTTCTGATAAATGCCCCTTTTTGTTGCTTCGCATCTTTAGAAAAGTACTTTTGGCGTAGCGCAATAAACGCTGGGCTCAATCCTCCTTTATTCTCTTGCTGTTGTAATGCTTCAAACTGCTTATCTTTGATTGCCTTGATCTCTTGGTTTTTGGCATTGAATACTTTCTTTTTCTCATTTAACTCATCAATAAGCACATTTACCTTTTCGCGGCGAGCATCGTATCCGGCAAGAAGCGTATTTTTTGTATCATATAGCTCACTTAGGGTCATAAAAGCTCTTGCCATATAGTATTTCCCCAGTTTGTCATCTTTGGCCTTTTTTTGGAGTTTTTTCAGTAAATCTTCTGCTTTTTTCCTGGTTTTTTCAGCAGGTTTTGTAAACTTTTCAGCACGGGACTTTACCCTTTTATCAAGTTTTTCTATTGTTTTGGCAAGTCTGCCACGCTTCTCGTGCAGCTTACGCATTTGTTGAGCGTCTTTTTTGTCAAGGCTATCCTTCAATAGTTGTTCTCCTTGGTCCAAAATGCTTTGATCTTTGTGTAGCTCCACCAAATCGGTCAAATCTCCCAGTAAATCATGGGGTTCTGGTTTTGGTTTAGGAAATACCAATGATTGCTTACTGCTTTTAGTAGCCTGAAGAGGGATTTGAAATCCAGCATTAGTAGGGGGGAGTACTTCGGCCACACCATTGCCAAGCACAGATGCCAATGGATGTTTTGTCTGCGCGGGATAACTACGTCCAGCGTCAGACTTGTTTGCTGAAGAGTGTTGCTTATTATTTGATTTTGTGGGTTGTTTGGTAAAGGATCGATTCATCACTTAAATTATTTATTTTCTTCTTTAAGGTAGTACTTTTTTTGGGAATGTACAACGTTTGATTTCAAACTTTAGGCGCTTAAAATCATAGTCCCTGAGTCATAATTACTTACTTTATTTTGCAGGCAGAAGCAAACCCATTTGTTCGCTCGTATTGACAAACAAAAACCATTTTTTCTAATCCCAATAAAATTTGGGGATTCCTCATCAAAAAAATTTAAATTTGCCCACACACTCTTTTTAAATTCCACCTGAAATTAGTGTATATTTAGTCATTCGATTTACCAACATATCAACCTAAAAACCAAATCAATAAGGGTTATGAGTAACGAAAGTCAAGAACCTAAAAAAAAGAAAAGTACTTTACGCAAATGGATCAAGCGATCGATTTTCATCTTTGGCGGATTCTTTTTGCTATTGATTTTGATCGGTATTTTGGTGCCTATCATTTTTAAGAAAGACATCAAAGCCAAAATCGACGAAGAAATCGCCAAATCGGTCAATGCCCATGTGTATTTCGATATCGACAAATTTGGGTTGAGTATGTTTAGCAACTTCCCTAACATTACCGTTTCGCTGGAAGAATTTGGTATCGTAGGCAAGGATCGTTTCAAGGGTGATACATTGGCCTCTGTCAAAGATTTTGAAGTAGAAGTAGATGTGTGGAGTGTAATTACTGGAAGCCAAATTAAGGTCAGGGGTATTTACCTGGATTCGCCTAAAATTTACGCCAAAGTGCTCAAAGATGGTACTCCCAATTGGGATATTGCCAAGGCGGATACTACCACAAAAGAAACCCCTAAACCCGACGATAAAAAGCAAGATACTACTACCACCAATTTTAATATTGGCATTAAACGTTGGCAAATCAAGAACGCTCAAGTTACCTACGCTGATGAGGCCACGCCCATGTTTGCCAGCATCAAAAACCTCACCCACAAAGGAAGCGGTAATTTTACTCAGGCTATATTTGACTTAAAAACCAAGACTACGGTAGATAAAATTGATTTTGGTTACCAAAACACCAATTATGTAGAAAACAAATCCATTGATATTGACCTTACGCTCAATATGGACTTGGAGAAGAATAAATTTACCTTCAAGAAAAACTCCATCAAGGTCAACGAATTTGTCTTTAGCTTTGATGGTTTTGTGCAAATGGCAGGAGAAGACATCAAGATGGATGTGAAATATGCCGCCAAAGAAAACGAGTTTAAAAATGTGCTATCGTTGATACCTGGGGTGTATACTGAGATGGAAGAGTTCAAAAAAATGAAAACCCAGGGTAAGTTTGCCTTTGATGGTTTTGTAAAAGGAACTTATAGCGAAAAGCAAAAGCTGTATCCCGCCTTCAATTTCAATTTCAATGTAGCCGATGCGCTTTTCCAGTACCCCGACTTACCTACTCCAGTCAATAACATCAATGTAGATGTAACCATCGAAAACAAAACCAGTGACTTGGAAAAAACCTTGGTAAACCTGAAGAAATTCCATATGGACTTGGGCAATAACCCCATAGATGCCAAAGCACGCGTGGAAGGATTGTCTAACTTTAAGATAGATGCCAACGTAAAGGCTCAATTGAATTTGGCCGATTTGGGTAAGATGTTTCCAATGCCAGCCACGGTACGAGGGATTTTTGGCCTCAATGCTACTGCCAAGGGAGTATATAACGCCTCCACAATGCCTAACTTAGTCGCCAATATGACTTTGCGCAATGGTTATGTAAAAACCAAAGAATACCCCGATGCATTGGATAAGCTCACGCTGGATGCCTCGGTAACCAATACCACAGGAGATTATAAAGACTCCAAAGTAGTCGTAAAAGATTTGAGTTGGGATCTGGATGGTAAACCATTTAAGGTAACTGCCACTGTAGAAAACTTTGCTGATATTACTTATGACGCCCGTATGAAAGGGGTGCTGGATTTGACCAAAATCACACATATTTATCCACTAAAGGGAATGACCCTCGCTGGAATTATTGATGCAGATGTAACTACCTCGGGCAAGATGTCTTACATTGACAAAGAGGAATATGACAAGCTTCCAACCAGTGGAGAGATTGATGTGAACAACTTTTCATTCGTGAGCAAAGAAGACTTACCGCAGGGTTTCAAAATCACAGAAGCCATTACCAAGTTTACTCCTAAGACAATTACACTTGAAAAATTTGATGGTTTTTTGGGTAAAAGCGACATTCACGCGTCTGGAACAATCTCTAATTATATCCCTTATATTTTTAAGCAGCATACCATCAAAGGAGATGTGGTTTTTAACTCCAATAAATTTATTGTGGATGAGTGGATGACCAGCACCGAAGGTGAAGCAGGCAGTAGTTCTTCGGGTAGCACAGGTACGCAAACCTCAGGAACTCCAAAAACAACCCCCGATACGCTCATAAGCGACGAGGTGACTTTGGTAGAAGTACCCAAAAATATTGATTTTGTGCTTAACTCTACCATTGGCGAAATAGACTATGAGGATTTACAGATTAAAAATGTAAAGGGTAAAATTGTAGTAAAGGATGGCCGAGTAATTTTGAACGGGCTGAAGTTTAATATGCTCGAAGGTGGTTTTACGATGAGTGGCGCTTATGATACCTACGATATTACCCATCCAAAGTATGATTTCAATATGAACATCAAACGTTTGTCTATTGGCAAGGCTCACTCGAGTTTCTCAATGGTGAAAAAGCTCATTCCAATGGCCAAAAACATTACGGGATTTCTTTCTACCGATCTTAAAATCAAAGGAGGACTTTCGCAATATATGACTCCTCTGTTGGATAATTCGTTGAATGGTTCTGGTTCACTAAACTTGACCAATACTGAAGTAAAAGGCTCGGGTATGTTGAGGAGTTTGAGTATGGTTACGGGTATTCAGGAGTTGAGAGAGCTAAAAATTGCAGGCGTAAATATTCAGACTGAGATCAAAAACGGACAAATGACTTATAAGCCTTTTGATATCAAGGTGGG
The DNA here is from genome assembly GCA_003483885.1 of Microscillaceae bacterium. Lineage (GTDB taxonomy): Bacteria > Bacteroidota > Bacteroidia > Cytophagales > Microscillaceae > Microscilla. Next base: position 10,092 of record DMXI01000089.1, on the reverse strand, counting down.
TAACTATAACTTAAATGTACGCGGTAGCAACGGGGTAGATGGTTTACTTGATTTTAAAGTGGATATTGATGCTCCGAAAGGCAAAATTGGTCAAAATGCTACCAACGCCATTGGCCGCTTGGCGGGTGTCAATTTTGACAACTCAGATCGAGTAAATGTAAAACTGGGTATCACAGGTGAAATTAATGACCCTAAAGTGAAGGTGATTGGTAGTAGTGTGACCAACACTGTGAAAAAAGTGGTGGATGATAAAATAGAAGAGGGTAAAGATAAAGCCAAACAAATTCTGGCAGATGCCCAAAAGAGAGCAGATGAGATTATGGCTGACGCTCGCAAGAAAATGGACGCAGCCAAAGCCGAAGCTCGTAAGAAAATGGATGAAGCCAAAAAACAGGCTGACGCTGAATACAATAAGTTTATTGAAGATAAACTCAAAGAAGTAAAAAATCCATTGTTAAAAGCTGCCGCCAGAAAAGTAGCCGAAAAAACGGCCACTAAACTTAAGCAAAAGGCTTATTCCAAAGCAGAGCATCAGTTTCAGCAACGCTTTACCCAAGCCAATTCTATTCTTACCGGGGCCGAAACTCAACGCCAAAAGGTACTAGATGATGCTAAAACCAAGGTAGATAATTTGAATAAAAAGAAATAAGTATTGATGACTCTTTACAAGAAAAGCTTCTCAAGGTTGAGAAGCTTTTCTTGTTTAAAATATACTGTGTATGTGCTTTTTAGATTCTTTTATCTTAGTTAGGCAGTTATCCTACGAAAGTCTATCTATTTCATCTTTGGTAAGGCCAGTAGCTTTGATGATATCCTCGGTAGAAAAACCTGCCTTTTTCATATTCAAAGCAATCTCAAATGTAGCCTGTTTTGCGCCTTCTTGGAATAAAGGGTCTTTTTTAATGTCGTAAGTAATGGCCATATCATTTAAAGTTTGTTAGGTAATTGGAGCTAAATTTCTCAACCTTGCCAGCGTTAATAGATGGTAAGTATACTTTTTTAACGTAACAGGTGAGGTGCTTAGTTCTTTTAACCGTTGAATTATTTGCATCAAGACGTTTGAAGCCTCCTTGTCATCAAAATTACTCAAAATCGCTAAAATAACCTCTTCTGGGACATCTGCGTTTACTAAATCCTGATAATCAAAAGTTTGTAAATCCAGTAACTCAAACCCTGTAAATATCTCAGAGGGCTTCAGTTGGGTTTGCATAGCCGATGTTTTCTTGCCCAAGTAAATTACAAACTGCCGAATGGGAAAATCGTATTTTTGTTTGATCAAAGCGTGATAGAGTCGCATACGTTCCAGCATTTTGGGATCATCATTACTTTGAAACTCCAAATGCACAATCAGTTGTTCTCCTTTGGTGGTTGTGACCTTTTGTAAAAAGTCGGCTTCTCGCTCAATGGTTTTTTGGAGTTTGTCTTTGATAGGTTCACTTTTAGCCACTTCAATTCCCAGGTATCTTCTGCTTAAACTAGGAAAAATTGCTTGAATGTTTTCTTTAAATATTTTGTCGTAGTCATTCGCCATAAGTAACCAAATATAAGAAGTCTCATAAACTTGGCAAAATCCGAATAAATATAGATCCGTTAAACTCCAAAATCAAAGCAAGTAATGTGAGAAGTTGACAAGTTTACATCACTATATACTTAAATGGAAAAGCTAGTTCCTCAGATAATTCTTCTCCATGCTCCTTAAAATCTTCATTTTCAGCCTGCCACACGATCACTATATCAGGCAGCGTTTTTAAAATGCCTATCATGTTTTTAACCAACTGCCATCCCTTATCACTCATATAGTAAAGGTAAAAACGAAAGGTAGTACACGCATTGGGGCTCTTGGCATATGACTTCAGCCAATCGAGAATCATATCATGAAATGATTGATTGTCATTCAAAATATCTCCACTTATTTCAAAAACACCTTCTTCAACGTCGAAAACAATTTTTGGAGTATATTCTGGCATTTCTTCTAAATATAAAGGTTCTGGCATAGTTAAATAATTTCTTTCTTTATATCTCCCAAAATAATAACTTGTAACTCATGAACTTGCTCAATTTTTGAACTTATGGTCTCAATTATTCAAAACTAACTGGTATACGAACTAAACCCTATTACTTTGAGCTCTACCAAACTAAGTAAACTTGCCCTTCCTTTTTTACTCACTTTTATATTTGCTGTGGCTTTGTTCATAGACAATCAGTGGGTACATAGCTTAAAGTTGACCAAAATACAATTCTTGATCATAGATAAGGTGCTCAAAACCGGGATGTGGTTATCTTCTGCCTTTTTATTTATCCGCTTTGTCAACATAATCGTGCTGGATACTTGGGTAACCAAACGTATAGAGGGGCGAGTACCCACATTTATCCATAATATGCTAGGGGTCATCATTCTTACCATTGCGGTCATGTGTGTTACCTATTTTGTCTTCAACCAATCAGTAGCAGGTATTTGGGCTACTTCAGGAGTTATCGGTATTGTGTTGGGTTTTGCTTTGCGTTCTATGATTGCCGATATTTTTACGGGATTGGCGATCAATATTGAGCAAACGTACCGCATTGGAGAATGGATTGTGCTCGAAAGTGGCCTGGAGGGTTGTGTAGAAGAGATCAACTGGCGAACGACCAGTATTCGCACGCCACAAAACAACATTGTAAGGGTACCTAATAGTAATATTGGTATCAAACCTATTTTGAATTATACCTATCCTGATAATAAAAGCCGCTTTGAGGTATTAATCAGCCTAGATTTTTCGATTGAAACTGAGCGTGCTACCCGTGTATTGTTGGCTGGAGCTAAATCGGTGGCTAGTCATTATGGCTTTTATGAACACCCCGAACCCAAGGTAATTGTGAAAAATATCAATGAAATCGGGGTAGAATACGAGGTACAATATTGGATCAATGCCTGGAAAGGAATTTCGCCACCAGTGGCTCGTCATCGGGTATTAGCAAGCATGCTAGAACAATTGCGTCACGCGGGTATTTCGATTGCTTATCCCAAACAAGATATTTACCATGAAAAAATGCCTACTCGCCACCTCGACTCCGCTACTGGGGATGATTGTATACCTTTATTACGTAAAATTGAACTTTTTAAACCGCTAGATGAATCAGAACTAGCCATACTAGGAGAAAACATCACTCGGGAGCATTATACCACTGGCGATGTAGTGCTCAAGGCTGGCGACGAGGGTGATTCTATGTTTATTGTAGTAGAGGGTTTGCTCGAGGTATTTGTAGATGTATTTGGCGATGGCAACGAACTACGGGTAGGCTCAATAAAGCCAGGGCAATTTCTGGGAGAAAAGTCACTCCTAACGGGGGTAAATCGCTCGGCTACAGCCAAAGCCGCTACCGATGCCATTACGTATAAAATTACCCGAGAAGACATGATGCCTATCTTACACCAGCGGGTAGAAGTATTAGAAACCATCAGCTTGATTATTGCTGAGCGAGAACTACGAAACTCCAGTATTTTTGAGAAAGCCTCCAAAGAACTGCGGGCTTCCGAAACCTCTCAATTGTCCAATCAGTTTTTGGTAAAAATGAAAGATTTGTTTTCGAATTTTTAACCAAGCAACTCACCCTCTCATTGACCTTTTGGGCATATGACTCATTATTTGATCAATTCTAATACGCTACCTTTAATGACTTAGAACCACACATTACAATGAGGTAACCAATCTTTTATTTTTCTATGTTCAGACACCAATATCGGGTTACCGCTCAGCGTTAAGGTTTCCAGTTGTTTCAATTGAGCAACTTCTTCGGGAACAGTTTGTAGTTTATTATTTTGCACATTCAATTGTTTCAAATTTCTCAAATTACCAATGCTGGTAGGAAGAAATTCAATATTATTTTCAGGCAAATCCCACCAAACTAAATTTTGCAATTGTCCTATCTCCTCTGGCAAATGAGTAATTAAGTTCCTTCCCATCCATAGCTCCTCCAGTTTTGTTAAGTTCCCAATCTCTTTAGGAAGCTCTGTTATAGAATTATTCGATATGTGTAAAGATGTCAAGTGAATTAACTGATCAATTTCAGCGGGCAAATAGGTGATTCCGTTTTCCACGTAGGAAAAAAAACTTACATTTAGATCAATTAAATCATCTATTCCTAGTTCTTCCGATAAATCTTCTGGATATCCTCGAGGGCGATATTCTATAGCATGGTGAACTTTTATGAGTCGTTTTAGTTCGTCTTGAAATATGGAATTATTCTTTGCCAATTGCAAAGCCAATTCCATATTCTCCTGCTCTTGTGAGCGTAACAGCCGTAGAAAGTTTTCAAAGTCTTTAGAGCTCAAAACTTTGGCCTTTCTCAGGAATTTCTACCTGCGCATAGCCTTCATTACCCAAAGTTTCCTTAAAGTCTATCATTGAACTATGCTCTCCATGTACCAAAAACACCTTCTTAAGCTTTTCGGGAGATTGCCATTTTACAAACTTAATCAAATCCTCGAGGTCGCCGTGCCCACTAAATATATCTGTATTTTCAATGGTGGCGTTGACTGCCAATTCGTGTTTGTCAGCTACAATGTATTTCCGACCATTCAACAAATCGTGCCCCAAGGTGCCCTCAGCCGAATAGCCAATAAGCAACACAGTAGCCAGTGAGTTTTGAATATTTTGTTTGATGTGGTACTCAATACGCCCTCCCTGTATCATTCCTGAAGAAGACACCACCATATAAGGATGCGTATAATTGGCAATGGCTTTACTGGCTTTGGTTGAATCTAAATAAACCAGGTTCTCGAAATCAAACAAACTCTCATTTTCCTTGTAGAAATCCTTGGCTTCTTTGTTCAACAAACTTAGATGTTTTTGATACACTTGGGTACTTGCTTTAGCCAATGGACTATCTGTATAAATCTTTATGGCAGGTAAGCGTTCTTCTACACAGAGTTTGTTTAATATATACAGTAAGGCTTGGGTACGCCCCACACTAAAAGCAGGTACCAACAAACGCCCAGGTTTATCTACACAAGCTCGTTGGATCACATCCAGTACGATTTCTTCTGGGTCCCCAGTAGCCCGATGGTGGCGGTTTCCGTAGGTAGATTCACAAACCAGATAGTCTACCTCAGGAGTAGGCTCTGGATCGCTTAATAAGGGATAATCATAGCGCCCCAAATCTCCCGAAAAACCGATACGAGTCGTTTTGCCATTTTCTTCAGCCTCCACCACTACATTGGCGGCTCCCAACAAGTGCCCCGTAGGAATGAGCGTAATGTAGAGTCCATCACCTATTTTCTTGCGTTGCTTAAAACTCAGCAATTTAAAGTGCCCCAGGGTTTGGTTCACGTGTGGTGCCAAATATAGCTCTCGCTTAAGCAGTCTTTGTTCTTTATGAGCAGGGTTGTACTTTTTACTTTTATCTATTTTTTTAATCTTGCGTTGATTCAGCGAAGCCGCATCATGCAAAAGAAGGTTGGCCAAGTCATAAGTAGCGTGGGTGCAATAAATTTCTCCCTCGAAACCTTCGCGCACCAAATTGGGCAAAAACCCCGAATGATCTATATGAGCGTGGGTTAATACGACTGCGTTTATTTGGGATGGTTCAAATGGAAAAATAGCCTGGTAAGTTCCATCTTCCGCTATTTTGCGTTCTCGCTCCAAATCCTGCCCACAATCTATCAATAATTTAAAATCATTTTCTAGTTCCAGCAAATGCATGCTTCCCGTCACCTGACGTGCCGCACCCCAAAATGTCAATCGCATATCTATTAATTCATCTGATTATATATGTAAATTTAAGAATAAAAGTGAGACATGTTCAAAGCCTCGCAGGGATTCCCCTTTTTGTACAACTCTCAAGCAAAAAAACGAGCATCATCGTTGGATGACACTCGTTGGTCTTAATATTCTATCTCGAGTTGACGACTTAAATTACGCCATCAAGTTTTTGAGCCAAAGCAGCCTTAGGTACATATCCTACTTGCTTGTCTACGATCTCTCCATTTTTGAAGAACAACAAAGTAGGAATGCTTCTGATACCAAATTTAGCAGAAACATTAGGATTGCTATCTACATCCACAGAAGCAATCACGGCTTTTCCTTCGTACTCACCAGCCAATTCTTCTACAATTGGGCTTAACATTTTACAAGGACCGCACCACTCAGCCCAGAAATCAACCAATACAGGTTTGTCAGAATTTATAACTTCATCGAAGTTTGCGTCGGTAATTGCAAGTGTATTTGCCATGACTAAATTATTTTTATGGTAATGAAAATTGTTTTTCTTATGGTATTGTAATGAATGTCTTTTGACTTCACTATCACAGTACACAAAATGCATGCAAATAGTTCGTTCGGGTACTTTATATGACAGTTATTACATATAATCACTTAACTAAACGCAAAAACTGTCACTTTAGTTGTTACAATTATCCAAAGTGTCAGTTTTTAACATATCATTAAAAGATCAAACAAAGGTTAATTGTTTAAATAAATGCGCTAAATATTGTCTAGATACTCAACAAATGTGCTAAAGCTCAGTACTATCGCAACATTTTCAATGCTTTATTCAAGCTATTGATGAGTGTGTCTACCTCTTCGCGCGTGTTGTACATTGCAAAAGATACCCGCGATGTGCCCGCAATGCCAAAACGTTGCATCAATGGCTGCGTACAATGGTGTCCAGTACGAATGGCAATGCCGTGGGTGTCCAGCAAAATGCCAATGTCACCGTGGTGTACCCCTTCTACTACAAAAGATATTACACTCACTTTATGCTGAGCTGTTCCAATAATTCGTAAACCTTCTACTTCCTGGAGTTGTTGGGTAGCATACTGTAACAATTCCTCCTCGTATTGTGCTACTTTTTCTTTGCCAATGCCCGCGATGTAGTCCAACGCATTTTTAAATGCAATGCCATCAGCAATATTAGGAGTACCTGCTTCAAATTTATGAGGTAAACCGTTATAGGTAGTTTTTTCAAAGGTCACTTCCTTAATCATTTCTCCTCCTCCATGGTAAGGAGGCATGGCATCTAAAATTTCTTTTTTGCCATATAGTGCACCAATACCAGTAGGAGCATATACCTTGTGCCCTGAAAATACATAAAAATCCGCATCCAGGTCTTGTACATCAATATTCAAGTGTACAGATGCCTGAGCTCCATCTACTAGCACCTTGGCTCCCACTTTATGAGCCATAGCAATCATTTCTTTCACTGGGTTTACTGTTCCCAATGAATTAGACGCGTGTACAATAGAAACAATTTTGGTGCGCTCACTAAGGAGTTTTTCGTATTCTTCTAAAATCAGTTCTCCCTCATCAGTGATTGGTATTACCTTGAGAGTAGCTCCTTTCTCTTCACACAGCATTTGCCACGGAACAATATTAGAATGGTGTTCCATAGTAGAGATGATCACCTCATCTCCTGCTTTTACCTGTTGTCGTCCAAAAGTAGATGCAACCAGATTGATGCCTTCGGTTACTCCTCGTACAAAAATGACTTCTTCAATAGAAGAGGCATTCAAAAACTGACGAATAGTTTCCCGAGAATCTTCATATTCTTGAGTCCCCTTGGAGGCCAAATAGTGCGCCCCACGGTGAATGTTGGCATTGGTCGTAAGGTAGTAGTTATTCAAAGCATCCAATACGACTTTAGGCTTTTGAGACGTAGCCGCATTATCAAAATATATCAAGGGCTTCCCGTTCACTTCTTGAGTAAGTAATGGAAAATCCGCTCTAATTTTATTTATATCAAAAATAGTCTTGGTTTCAGTGCTTGTGTCCATAACATTTCTTTTAAAGGTTATTTGTTGAGCATCTTTCTCAGAAAACTCGCAAGTCTAATAAGTTGTTCATGATACTTGTTAGCATTAATAATCATTCTTTTACATTACCTAGTAATAAACTTCAGAATTCTTATCCTCAAGTTGTTGGTAAATCCTGATCATATATAGCAACCCTTATTTTCTAAAACAAAATAAATTAAAGAAAAATGCCACTGAACAGTGAGTTCAGTGGCATTTTTATAGGAAGATGTATATTCTTTAAATTAACAGCAGATCGCTACTATTAATAGAACTTGTATCGTTTGTCGTTGATATCGGCTAGCTCTCTCAAAGCCTGATCGATGTAGAAACGAGCTAAGTTTTTAGTACGGCTTACCAATTCTTGTTGTTGTTTGGTGTAGTCCTTAATCTCACCAGCGGGAGTCATTTTAGTTGTTTCAAACATAAACACTCCTGTCTGGTCGCCTATAGGCTTTGATCTTTGTCCGTTCTTAGTACCAAATGCATGACCTACAGCAAATGGGTTGAAACCAGCTCCTTGTACCGAGCTATTATCATAAGCCACCGCGCTCAAAGTTTTTACCTGGGCCAATGGACCATAAGACTTGGCTATGGCTTCAAGGTTTGCTCCCTTAGCTGCTTCCAGCTTCTTGATAATCATTTCTTTCTTCTTCTCCTGTAACACTTTTAATTTAATTGCATCACGATTTGCTTCTAAGTTTAGCTCGTCTTTGTTGGTAGCACCAGTCAAAGCGGCTACTATGTATACATTTTGATCAGAAAGTTCTACTGGTTGATTAAAAACATCTCCTACTTTAGTTTCATCCTTAAAAGCCCAACGAATAATCTCGCGTGCACTTTGGTAGCTACCTAAATTCGTAGCATTTGGCTGAACCTTATCAGCAGTGTTTTTAATCATTTTAGGGTTTTTCTTGGCATTGGCTCTCAACTCAGCCAAAGTCTTGCTCTCATTTACCAATTTATCACTGGTTTTAAAAGCCGCATCTACTGTGCTCTTTCCAGGTAGCAAAGTTTTCTTGATAGTCGCTACTTTGTATAATTTTTTAGATGCAGGATGGAGGATTTTCACAATGTGATAACCAAATGGAGTTTTTACTAAATTGGTAATTGTTCCTACCTTTTCAGCTTTGATGATGGCATCTTTGAATTCTTTTACATATTTACTCAAATTAGCCCAGCCCAATTCTCCACCTTGATCTTTGGTACCATCCGAACCGTAAGTTTTTGCCAAGCTGGCAAACTCATCAGGATTGTCTAATACCTGTTGTAAAATTTCATTGGCCTTGTTGCGTACACTATCTTGCTCGCTTTGCTTCATCGTCGTATCCGATTTGAACAAGATGTGAGCAGTGTTGGCATAATATACTGAATCATCTTTTACATCACTTACTTTGTAAATGGTGTAAGTATTTTTTTGGTTCAAAGGTCCTACTACTGCACCCTTTGCTAAGGTAGGTACTGTTTTCCAGATTTCTTTGGGTAATTTAGTAGGGTCTTGGAAAGTAAATGGTTGTGCATCATCAGACCTTGCTACTGCAAAAGAAGAGTCTTTGTCTGACTTAGCAAAATCCTTGGCAATTTCGCGAATGTCTGTGGCAAACTTGGCACTATCTTCAGGAGAAGGGTCAATAGTTAAACTATAGTACTCAATCGTGCGGGTTTCCTGTGACTTGTATTCATCGGCGTGATCTTTCATGTATGCTTCCAATTCTGCATCAGTCACATTTATGGTAGAGTCAGCAACGGTAGAATAAGGCACATACAAAAACTTGAAGTCACCTTTTGTATTTTTATTTACATAATCACGCTTGGCTTCCGCAGTGGTTACGTAAGTAGAAAACTCTAACAAACTAGAGTATTTCTTTTGTAATCTTTCCTTGCGCAATCCTTGTCTGATTTGGTCTTTCTGTGCGCGTGGTGCACTTGCCCAGAATCTTCCAATCGCAGATTTATCGTATTTGCCAGTAGAATCTTTAAAAGATTGCATCAATTGACGCATGATTTGTGATTGGGCATCGCGCATGATAGAGTCTCCTTGTAGGATCTCTCTAATTTCGCGAGGAGTTACGGTAAGCCCAAGAGCATCGTATTGTGGTTGGTAGACTTTCTCAAAGACATAGTCATTCCAAACCTGCTCTCTGATCTGTGTTCTTAATTGATCATTTCCACCTGGATACTGACTTTCTAAAAAACTAACTCTTTGGTTATAGTCATTGTAAGCGAAAGCATGAAAGTGGGAAGCATTCAGGGTGAAAGCATCTCTTACAATGACTATAACCAAAGAGTTAGTTTTTTAGAAAGTCAGTATCCAGGTGGAAATG
>DMXI01000424.1 GCA_003483885.1 Microscillaceae bacterium | reverse complement strand
AAATAACTCTTTTTTATACCACTGAAAAGCAATGGAAATTAGAAAAAGGAGGAGAAACCTATACGCTTGAACATCAGCAAGTTATTGATTTTGCCCAACAAAAATGGTTATTCATAGAAAACGAAGGAGTAGATGAAACCACAGATTATGGCATTATCAAAGCGCAAGCTTATGTTGACTTTACCATCAGCACCGATCAGGAAAAAATCGTCACAAAAATTGTGACTCAAGATACTGTCATGGATTTAGGGGAACGATCCTATAATTATTTATTATTGACTTTGGCTCAAAAACGACAAAAAGACATAAAAGACAAGATTCCTCCTAAAGATCAAGGATGGGTGGATATATGGGCTTTGTTAGAGGAACTTTCTAAAGAAGAGCTCAAGGAAATCACCTTGTATAATCTCAATGTTCGGGTACATCGCCTCAAAGAACAACTACTCAAATTGCAGCCTTATGGAAAACAATTTGTAGATGTGTTGGAAAGACGAAAAGGTGAAATTCGCTTTAATCATCCAAATATTAAGTTTAATTGGTAGCTACTCAACAAAGAGTACTTTTGTCGAGTAGCTAAATAATTATATGTCTTCCAAAAACTTATAAAATATTTATTTAAGAAATAGAAGCCATATATAGAGCATTTGATCCATCACTGGCTTTGAAAGCACAATAAAGCTTATTGTCAAAGACTGTCAAAGCAGGCCCTGCCGAAGTGGTGTTTTCTCCTACCTGTCGCAAGTTTGGCCAACTTTTACCATTTTCAGAAGATATGATGTACAGTTTGTTGCTGGTATCGTTGGCCTTAAAAGCACAGTACAATTGTTCATCAAATACGCATAAGGCAGGACGGGCAGAAGTAAAGTTGTTGTTTACTTGCTGAAAATCTGACCAGGTTCCACCATTGGCTGAAGAAATAATATATAATTTGTTAGAATCATCATTGGCCTTAAAAGCGCAATAAAGCTTATTATTAAATGTTGCCAAAGCAGGCCCCGCCGAAGTAGAGTTATTCCCTATTTGCTGAATTCCAACCCATTTTACCCCATCTTCAGTGTAGGTGAGATACAAATTATTTGATTGGTCATTGGCTTTGAAAGCGCAGTAAAGCTTGCTATCAAATACTGCTAAAGCAGGCGCTGCTGAAGTGGAGTTTAGCCCTACCTGCTGGAAATCTTGGTCAGGCCAGATTCCACCACTTTCAGACGAAGCAACATATAACTTGTTGGATGGATCATTGGCTTTGAAGGCACAGTAATATTTATTGTTGAAAAAAGCCAAAGCAGGTCCCGTCGAAGTAGAATTTTTGCCTACTTGCTGCAACTCTGACCATTGTTTGCCATCCGATGAAGAAACCACCTCTAATTGATGAGCTTTGTCATTTGCCTCAAAAGCACTGATCATTTCGTATTCATTTGAGGTCAATGCTGGACTACCCAACGTACTGTTTTGGGTTTTGTAAGTATGCCATTTGGCGTTTACAAGTGTGTTGTTCATTTTGGTAATTGTTTAATTTTTGAATGATTACTTTGAATTCGCTAGCAAACTTAGGGAATGCATCACTCAAAAAAATTACACCTAATAATACTTGAATAACAGATACTTTGAACGCATATCAGTCAAGCTGTGTGATCAATAAAATAAGAAATAAAAGGCGTATGATTGGTTTATGAAAGAACTCCTCTCTGTAATTACCTGTAATATTTTCTAATAAAACCCTATCTAATTTTGCTACATCAAAAACAACTTACCTACTGAGGCCTCAGGATAAGTTGTTGAAACAACAATCTTTCATGATAACTTTAAAACAATGAGTAATTCACAGAAAGCAAATCCTAAAGCCAGTAACATGTATTTATTGGCTATGCTGGCAGATGTAAATGCCCGAATGTTATGGAAAACGGCTCAAGAAGCCAAACAAGAAAGCGAAGAATGGGCTTATAGTCATATTCAACAAGCAATGAATGATGCCCAAGGGCTTTTAAAAAATGCCGTACCATCCTGGAAAAAATATAATTGGAAAGTAGACAATGGTTGGAAGCCTACAGTAACTATTGGCGAAACAACTGCATATTTTTTTAAGTATTATTATGTCAATAATCTCATTTATTTAGCTAAAGGAGTTGACCCAACAAACGGCAAAACAATCTATGTAGTCAGTATAGCTGGAACAAATGGAGTTTCTAAGCAAGATTGGTGGACTGAGGATTTCGCAGTAAAAAGACTAGTAAATTGGGATGCCAAGAACCACGCTTTTGATATAGGCTTTGATGAGGAAGATTCAATGAATAATACAAATGTTAAAACTCAAAAAAAGGTTGCCCAAGGAACTTTAAATGGCTTCAATGATCTCAATTCACTAAAGCGCGGTAATCAAACGATATTTAGATACTTGGAAAGTCAAATTGGAGATAATCCTGGTAACTTTGAAATCATAGTAACTGGACATAGCCTTGGGGGCACCCTAAGTCCTGTTTACGCTTTATCACTCAAAGAAAAAGCTCCTGACTGGAATGTGTCTTTTTTTGCATTTGCAGGCGCAACACCAGGTAACCAAGCTTTTGCAGACTATACTGCCCAAACCTTGGGAGAAAATCAAATGCATTCCTTCTGGAATAAGATGGATATTGTGCCTCATGCCTGGGATCATGCTCACATGGCTGCTTTGGAAAATATTTACGTCCCTTGCATTGGTTCTGGTCATAGTCTATTATTAAATAAGGTGTTAGAGTACTTTACAGAGTTGGCTCAAGATAACTATGCGCGTTTTGATGCCAAGAGTTATTCTTCGTTTAATAATGCGAAAATCTGTATAACAATTGATGACAAGGTGTTGGATAGCATTGTTGGTGGCATTGGCAGAGCTCATGATAATCTGCGACACATAAGATTTAGGAAGGCAATTAATCTTCTTTGTGGCCTTGACCCTATGTTAGGCGCTTGGAGAAACGCAAAACCTTTTGTTGAACATTTTTGCAAATATTTACTGGAAGCGCTTGGTCAGCACGTACAACCATACTTTTATAATTTCGTTGAGAATGATGCCAAGTTGTTTGAGGAATTTATTCAGGCTTATTTTTATGCGAAAAATATACCTGATGTCTTAAAAGAATTTGTTGATAGAGGAGATGAAATCTTGTTATTTAAAGTTTTGAAGCGCATAATCAATACAGTTGCTTTTGATAAAGCTTTACAACAATTACAGGAAAAAGAATTGGTTTAAAACTACGTTGATGTATAAATTGGATTGGTAACTGTTACCAATCCTTTTTTATTGACGAATCTACTTTTCATGATAGCACTCACCTTGAAAACTTGAGTTTATGAGATAAATATAAGTTGTCTTTTTATACTTATGAGGTAAATCCAGGCACCATAACAGCGAAGGATGCGATAAACTTCCTTAACAGGTTATGGTTAGTTGGGGAGCATTGGCTATTCTTGCCAACAATTCAAAAGCTTCTTCTTCTTTGATGACTTAATTTTTACAAGCTCAAAAGTTCCGCAAAGCGGAGGTCATTTTTTTATCATTTTTTGCGTTTTTTATAAAACTCTACGGAGTGTTGCCTTTACCCATCTCATCAAAAAACCCACCCCTACTTTGCTCTAAAATAAAAAGTTGTACATTTACTGCGAAATAAGTTCTAAACTTGATTTCATCAAACGGAAAAAGGCTGTACTTAACGGTGCATGAAAAGGGAATCTGGTGCAAATCCAGAGCTGTCGCGCAACTGTAAGTAACTTTAGAGTATATACTCTTGGGGTTTTTGTTCAAGATTATTTGTGTGTCACTGTTCCATATCGGGATGGGAAGACCAACAAAAACTGTTACAAGTCAGGAGACCTGCCTTTTTCCGCTATGGCTTTGCTTTCGCGGTTTGAAGTAAAAAGTCAGGTCTGATGCTTGTTGTTTTTGATCACATCAATTGATTATTGTTGGGTATAATTATAGCATATCTATACTTTCCATTCGCCCACATATCTGCTAATCAATCATTTGTGTTTTAAAATGTGCTTCAGTACATTCCTGCCATTTTCACGCACTTCTCGCGATCGTCCAAGCCGATTTTTTAACTCAATTTTTACATTTTAAAGTTAAAAGACATGCAAACGCATATTCTTGGCTATCCGCGCATTGGTAGCAAAAGAGAACTCAAAAAAGCTTGTGAAAAATATTGGGCGGACAAAATCACCTTGGTCATACCTAAAATGAATAATGGCATATGTTGCCTTTTGATTCTAATTTTTCTGACCACATTTTCTGCTTATTGTCAACAAAGTACCGGGACCATTTCGGGCACCGTCAAGGCAAAAGAAGGTAATAATCTTAACTATGTGAGTCTGCTGTTGGAAGGCACCAGCACAGGTGCAGCTACCAATAGTTTAGGAAAGTTTACCATTAAAAATGTTCCAACAGGCACCTATAGACTGATTGTTTCCAGAGTTGGCTACCAAACCATTGTGCAAAAAGTTACTGTCACCGCAGGAGTTACAAGTGAAGTAAACCTGAGCCTGAGCGAAACAAACACTAGCCTGAATGAGATACAGGTACGTGGAAAACGAGAGTGGGTAAGCGAAGGCTTAAACAAAATAGATGTTCCTCTCAAGGATTTACCAGTGACGGCCAATACGGTATCTAAACAACTAATTGTACAGCGTGGCGTTGATGATTTGGGTGAAGCGGTCAAAAGTACCCCTGGAGTTCGCCCAATCAATCGTTATGGAGGCTTCCAGACTTTTCACATTCGTGGATTCAACAATTTTGTATTACTTACTGATGGGGTAAGGGATGAACGACACAATATTTCTACCAGTGCCCCCAGTACCAACCTGGCCAACGTAGAGCGCATAGAAGTGTTGAAAGGTCCAGCCTCGGTACTTTTCGGGCATTCGGCCTTGGGAGGAATTATCAACATTGTAAGAAATCAGCCTACTCCTACGTTTAGAGCCAACTTTTCAGCGGCTTATGGTAGCTTCAATACTCGAAGACTACAAGCCGGAGCAGGAGGGCCAATTAATGCGAAGTGGTCTTACCGGGTTGACTTTGGGCTTTCAGAGTCAGATGGTTTCCGAGACTATGGCACGAATACTAATAATTTTTATGCCGCTATTCAATATCGTCCTCGCGATGGTGAAATATTAGATATCCGAATGGGTTTAAACAAAGACACCTATGATACTGATACTGGTTTACCCGTATTGGAAAATGGCTCACTGGTACCTGGTATGAACCTTAATAATCGCTATAATGATCCGCAAGATTTCCTTCATCATACCCGTTATGATTTTCAAGTACGTTATGTAAAACAATTATCTAAAAGCACCAGGATTTCTAATCAACTGTCATACTATTGGGATGATATAGATTACTTATCTACTGAGGAACTTACCTTCAATGCCTCTCTGGATTCGCTTAACCGTTCCTTTCCATTTTATTTCAATCACCGCACCAAGCCACTACAAAACCAATTGGAGCTTACCCACGATTTTAATATTGGTAATATAGAGCAAAAGGTTTTAGTCGGTTATTCAATTAGTATCATGGATCGTAAAACGTATCGAGGTGATATCTTTGGCCCAGCCAAATTTACCACGGTTGCTATACAAAATCCGATATTAAATCAAGGTTATCTGAGTCACCAAGATACACGCTACCAGGCAAAATTAGAAAACGTACACGGTATTTACCTTCAGGATTGGCTCAACATTGGTAATCACCTAAAGGCATTGGTTGGGGTAAGATATGATATTTTTAATGGTAATTATTTTGATGATGAGGTAGATGTCAATCGCAATGTAACTTCAGAAGGTGAAAAAACTAACATTCCTTCCCAAGCACTTACTTATCGTGCTGGATTGGTTTATCAGCCTATAGAACAACTTTCTCTGTTCAGTGGATACTCCACTTATTTTAAGCCTTCTCGTAGAATCACCGGTGAAGGGCAAGTCTTTGATCCTGAAACTGGTTTTCAGGCCGAAGTAGGTGGGCGTTATTACCTCAATACTTATCTTACCATGACCTTTTCAGGATTTTATCTACGGAAAAACAATATTGTGGAAAACCTGGGTGGTGGTGTATTTCGCCAAGTAGGTTCAGCTGATTCTAAAGGAGTAGAGCTAGAAATAAATGCTTCTCCACTAGAAGGTTTTACCCTTAATGCAGGGTATGCTTATACTGATATCCGTATCAGAGAATTCGAAGGAGACGTAACAAATGCTTTGGCAGGCAATCGTATTGCTTTTGCTCCGGATCACTTAGCCAATTTTCGGGCAAACTACCAGGTACCCAAGGGCTTACTCCGAGGATTTGGGTTGAGTGTAGGGGTTTATCATACGGGTGAAAACTTTACAAATGCCAGCAATACTTATGCCCTACCTGCTTACACCACATTGGATGGTAGCCTCTTTTATAACTTTGGGAAAGGAGAAATAAGGTTGAATGTAAACAATATTACCGATGAGGTCTATTTCCGAGATGCTATCTATGGTAATCAGTTCTTCCCAGGGCTTACTAGAAATTATTTACTGACCATCCGATACAATTTATAAGTGATGGCGAAAAGCAAGACAAAAAAGCTGTCCCAAAAACTGACCAAAAAACTACTCTGGGTACACCGCTATACCGGTTTTACCTTGAGCTTGTTATTTCTTTGTTGGTTTCTCTCGGGCTTTGTAATGATGTATAAGGATTTTCCTTATCTCAGCAAAACAGAAGCTTTAGCGCACGCAGAAGGCATCACCCCATCAACAGATTGGATGACTCCTCAAGAGCTATACCAGAAGCATAACCTCGTAAATCATCGTTGGGCATCTATCAAGATAGTGTCAAAAAGAGGGAGACCCATGTATAGATTGCAGGATGATCAAGGGAAGTTTTATTGCTTCTTTGCCGATACAGGGCAAAAAGTTCCTGCTTTTAGCAAAAATGAGGCAAAGAGCATTGCCAGTCATTTTATGGGCAATAAAGTCAAGATAGCCCATGTAGAGAAAATGACTGAATTGGATCAGTGGACACCACGTACCCGTTTTTTACCTTATCTACCTGCTTATCGGGTGTATCTGGATGATCGTAAAGGAACGGTGTGCTATGTGTCTTCTATTACGGGACAATTATTTCAAAAACTCAATACTACGGATAAAATATGGGCCTGGCTAGGCCCTATTCCGCATTGGATTTATTTTAAAAGCTTGCGAATTCATACCCAACTGTGGCGTGATGTAATCGTAGCCCTGAGCCTTGTAGGCGTTGTGATGTGCTTGACAGGGTTGTACATGGGAATTATTCGAGTAAGGCGGCGTAAAAAAGGGAACAAATGGGTATTTAGCCCTTATAAAAAGGTTTGGTTTAAATGGCACCATTATACTGGATTTG
Source organism: Microscillaceae bacterium (assembly GCA_003483885.1). GTDB lineage: Bacteria > Bacteroidota > Bacteroidia > Cytophagales > Microscillaceae > Microscilla. The sequence goes on along the minus strand of DMXI01000424.1, from coordinate 17,772 downwards.
TGTTTGGTTTAGTCACCTTTACCTGGATATTGAGTGGTCTTTTTTCTATGAATCCCTGGAAATGGAGCCCTTCAAATAGCCTTGATAGTCAAGCAAAGCAAGTGTGGCAAGGCGGAAAACTGAGTCCAAAACTGTTTAGCGTAAATCCAAGTAAAGTTATCGCTGATATGAAGGAAAAAGTGAGTGAATTAACCCTCACCCATTTTGCGGGAAAGCCGTACTATCAGCTACAGATGGCAAACGGTACAAGCAAATTACTGCCTGGTAATCAGAGGCAAGCACCGTTTGAACGCTTGGACAATCAGTTTTACATCCAGCAAGTGAAGGCGATTCATCCCAAAATGAAGATTTTGCGAGTTCAAGAGTTGAAGGATTATGATGCCTACTATTATAACAAGCATCGCACTAAACCTCTGCCAGTATTAAAAGTAGATCTTGATGATCAGGCTCATACCACTTACTACATCAACCCTAAAACGGCGAAGGTGGTAATGAAATATGAAACTACCAGCCGCGTAAATCGCTGGATATACCATGGTTTACATAGCCTGGATTTTCCAGCTTTATTTTTTAGAAGACCTCTTTGGGATATTATAGTAATCATACTTCTATTAGGCGGCACCAGTTTGAGCATTACTGGGTTAGCACTTACCTGGAAGTGGTTAAAAAGAAAAATTAATTTTCGGTAGGAATAACAAAACAAGCGAGCCTAATTTTTTTGGGTTGGCTTGTTTTTGTGGATAAAGAAATTATACTCCAATAACTTTTTTAGCTGAAAGAAAGTATTCAGTGAAATAGCACAAACAAGTTAATATCATGAATCTCGTGTAAAACACTACTTTCAATAATTAGAAATGGAAACAATCAGTCAAAACAATCTAGTTGAATTTTTAAATAATTTCACAAAAATTAAAAATACCTGTGATCACACTAAATTCAAAGGGTGGAATAATTGGAATCCAAGTTTTGAACCATCTCTAGTCAAAGTTGGACAAATAAATCAAGAAGTAACGATACAGAACCCCGATGAATATTGGGGAGACAATGTTTTGATCAAACTAAATGAATATCCTTATGCACAATGTGAAATTCATCAATGCCCAGCTTGTCAGGAACTTTTCTTTTTTTATAATGAATATGGTGGACATGGAAGACAAAAAAGATATCGTTTGATTCAAAAAGCATTGATTGATATAGAAAGTATAGTACCAACTCAAAATTGTCAAATAATTTTAAATTCTTATCATTACGCAATCTATAAAAAGCCAGATTTAACTTTTGAGCTTTCTATTTGTAAACCTATTGCTACTGGAGTTGATGTTTGCCATATAATGACGAATAAGGAAGTTCAATCATTTAAAAAAGAAGGAATTGCTGCGTTAGAAGATAGAATAAAAGACATGGACAAAAACTATTCAAATTATAGAGTAAAATCGTGGAGATAAAAGAAACTATCCTAAAAGTCACTCTAGTCTAGGTGGCAATGCAGTACATTACACAAGTTTAGAGGCCTCACGCCCAAATGTATTGGATCGCTATCATAGCCTCATAGCGAACATCATCCCCCCCAAAAAAACCGTTTTTTCAAACCTATTTAAATCATTACCTGAACCATAAAACCTTTATTTTACCAGATTTTATGATTTTTGCTAGAACTGCCCTGAGTTTGAAAAAACCACCCATTTTTCAAAACGCCTCTTTTTGCAAATATTAATCTATTGAACAGAGGGTTTCATCTTGCTCCAGTAGCAACACGTAAACATAAAAAGCGACTCTTCCAATTAAAGAAAAGTCGCTTTTTAGCTAAACTTGTTTTTAGGTTGCAGATGTTAGAAATATAATGCAAATTAGAGAGTATGGCCGCTCAAGAACTGGAAAATATGCTACATAACCTCAATAATACCATAGAGGAATTGAAACTTAATTCATTACAAGGTCAGTAGACAATACTGGATTTGCTTAAAGTGAGCCTTATAGGTGTATATCGTTTCCATTCTAAATCGCACCAAAGGAAGTTGGCACTTCGCTCAAACTTCAAACAGAAGGAGTTTACATTGGTGGTGAAAACATTGCCCAAGATGGCTGGTGAGGCAAGGCATTGTGAAGCCATATAACCCACAAGCCATCAAGGTTTTGAAAATTGTAATTAAAACTTCTAACACCCCCTTAAACATAGACATATGAATTTATTCACTGGAAAAGTAGCTTGGTACGTAGTAGGTCGTTTTTATACCAATGCCAACGAAGAAGCCTTTGATGCGGGTTACTTTTCGTTTATAAATGGCCTCAATGGATCCTTTTTCAAAGGCTCAAATGTAGGTGAACAAAGTGCTTTTTTTACCTTTTATGCCGATAAATTTACGGGTACTGCAATCCAAAACGGCAATGTAGCCGCCACCTTGTTTCCCACTGGAGACTGGAGCATGTATTTGCAAAATAACCCAGATGGCAACTGGCAGCAACCAGATTCATTTAAAGGTACCAAGAAGCAAAAAATTGCGACCTGGAGTCGCACCACTACTACGATGAGTACGACCATTGGTACGGCTTCCTTGAGTGTTCTTACTTTCCAACTCACAAAATCCTGGGATTTTGAGTGGCAAGGCCAAACCTTGAATTTGAAAGATATTTTGCCCGAAAGTGTTACCCAAATTGGATTTGGTAGTCCAGAACTTCTGGATGGCTTAACCGATTACCCTTATGTGAAGGCTTTTACTGCTTCGGCCATCGGAGGAAAATAAGACCTGGAATGTCCGATCATGCTGACACCTTATTGAAACGCGGATAGATAAAAATCCCTCTCCTGTTTTCAAGTCCATCTTAAATTTTATGATGCTATTATTTAGCAGGGTCTATGTGGTGTTTCAATAAATAGGGATCAAGTTTACGATTTTGTATAGCCTTCACGAAGGCTTCTCTCAGGGATCGCTGTTGGTTGGTTAAAGGAGTTTTGATCCGTACTATAAACAACTTTCCAATCTTATTTCCTTTGAGGGGAGCTGGTTGCGCTATGGTACCACCGATGGGTACGATTTCAAATTCGTTTGGAAAACTTTTTACAAAATAGCGCGCCAAGTGATAAAAGACCATACTTGCGTCGGCTTGGTTTTTATAAATCAAATGTGGTACTTCCCGGTGATGGATTCGCTTGCCAGTGACCCATTTTTGAGTACCTTTTCCAAAAAGCGATTGAAACAATTTTTCAGCGGCATTTACCCCTTTGTCATGCAAAGCAATGTGGTAAATGCTCTGGGCGTAGTTTCCAAAACTTCCCGGTTCGGTGAAGGGATTAGACGTAGCCAAGGTGATGTCGGGTTTGCCGAGGTCCCAAATAGACCGAATGTTTTTTGGATTTCCTTTTTTGACCAAGAGTACATTCCCCCGATTGGTAAACAACGGAATGGGTTCACCCTCCATAAATCCCGCTTTTTTGAGGTTGTCCATCACGCTTTTGGGTCCCACCGCCAGATGTGGCTTGCACAACAGCGCCACATTACTAAAACTCAATGCCTGGTGTTTGGTTTGTTCGTAGCCAATCGGGGGGCTGGTGCTAAAAAACCAGTTTTTGACTTGGTGCTTTGGCAAAAAATAATCGTACCAAAACTCAGTAAGCGCCATATGATAATTACCAGAGGTAGAGAGGATAAGATCAAAGGCATTGCAGTTGTTGATTTGCATATGTAAGTCATAGATACGATTGCTGGTGGGTTCGGTCAAGTCTGGATACTTTGGTTCAAAGTCGGTTTTCCAGTCCAATAAATCCGGGCTGTAAATTTGGGGTTTACCTGTGATTGGAGGGATGTTGCGCATTTGAGCATTTGCCGAAAGAGCAACAAGCAGTATCAAAAGTAAGACGAGTGGATGACGTTGTTTTTTCATATCAAGTTTATGGTTTCTATTTTGTGGTTTCTTGGCAGTGAACCTACCAAATACCCATCGCAACCTGAAGATCGAGCCCTGTTTTCACTAATTTTTGCCTCTAAACATCGAGGAGTCCCTTGGCTCTCGGGTTACTGTTGTATTAAAAGCTTAAAGTAAACTACGCTCGTCGTATCTACAGTATCTCAGAGCCTTTTTTATTACTTCAATAAATGCTAAGGTTGGTTGCTTCTTGATTATCAAGGGTATTACCTGAGGCTTAAAAGAACAGGTTCATACTATACTTTAGCAAGTTGATGCATTTGATACGAAGGTTGGAGGAAGTTTTTTTAGCTAACAGACGTACACAATTCCAAACAGTTACCCCTGTGTTATTATTAAAACTTAACAACCTTCAAATGAAAAAAATCATTTATCCTTTTTTGCTATTAATCATTAGTCTACAACTGGGTTATGCCCAGGTTGGTTCAGGATCGTTGGAAGACTACCTTGATGATTATGTTACCAATTTACCAGGAAATGATGGTAATGATTATGTTCAACCAACTAATGCTCAATTAAATGATTGGGGAACAATGATAGGCCATATTTTAGGTCAAGACATTGTTGCTGCAAGAGCACTGGCAGCCCCTCTTAACTATAGAATCGTAGAATATACCAACACAGATGAAATACCTAATCAGGTTTATTATGTACTGGAAGAAAAATCTCCCAGAGTCAAGCATTGGGGCGTTTACGTTTTCAACTCCTCTCCTTGTAGACAAACGCTTAATTTACAAGCCCCTCATCCTAAAGCTGACTTTAGGACTGAAAAACAAGCCATCTATTGTTTCACTCGGTTAAATGCACATTCACTTTTTATTGCTGGAGCTCGTCGTTGTAACCATCAGGATTTGTCTAACTGCAGTGGTACTACTAAGGTATGTACTCCGCAACAATCCAATCCTTTTCGAATTTCAGATGTAGCACATAATGTAGGCAGTGCTTTCCAAAAAGCCACCGAAATTTTATTATCAGAACAGCCTGAAACTATATTTGTGCAGCTACACGGATTTGCTAAAAAATCATCAGATCCTTATGTCATTATAAGCAATGGTACCAAGTATTTACCAATCACTGACTATGCCAGTCTTATCAAAGATGAGTTGCTTATAGCCGACCCTACTTTAACTTTTAAAGTGCCTCATATTGACTTGACCTGGAACCGTTTGATTGGTTCTACCAATACTCAAGGCAGGCTTATTAATGGAAGCAATAATCCCTGTAATGTAAGTGCGGTAAGTGCCACTGGACAGTTTGTACATATCGAACAAGAGAAGTTTAAACTTAGAAATGATGTAACTGGATGGGACAAAATGTACAACGCACTTTCTAATGTTTTTCCCTGTCTTCCCTTAGCTAATGCACGAATCAGCCGTATAGCATCCCTTCCGAAAGTATATCCAAATCCTACTGTATCGCGAGTATTCACTATAGAAGGAAGCTCTATTACCGGTGTGGTAGTAACCAATATCAATGGAGAAACTGTTTGGAATGAGAACTATAGCAACCAATCAAAAATACAAATAGATCTTAGCAAGTTTTCAAAAGGTATGTACTTTATTACAATTGAGGCTAATCACCAGCGACAAACACAAAAGTTGATTTTAAAATAAGCCTTTTGCGGTGCCTAAGTGCTTTAAAACAACATAAGTTATCCTAGATTTTTAGGACGACTTATGTTGTCTTGTCTTGAAACAGGTTGCCACCAAAATATAATAACAGGAAGAAATTAAAACACAAAAGAGAGTAACCTATATTTTGGAGTAAAAGCACCTGATTTCATTTTTTTCAATTTCTGTAAATGCAAGTTTATTTAAACTTTTCGTGTAAAGTAGCAGCCCTAGTCAGGTTAAAAACTTGGCTGGGGCTGCGGGTTTGTTATACCTTAAAAAAATTGGTATGACCAAATCCCAAGAAGGCAACGAGTTTCACCTAATCTGCTTCCATTGCCAGGAAATTACAATTCAGCATTATCTGAGGCCTGAAAAGTTTACCATTGAAGTGATAGGGATGTAATTGAAATGGTATATTCCTGAGGCTTCTGAACGAAGTGTTGTAGAGAAAATAAGATGGCGGATATTAAGATTTTATCCATAAATTGTTGCTTCAATTTTTAAACTCAATACTTATGCTTGAAAACCTCTCAATACAAGACGCTGAAAACATTGATAGGCTAATTATGGCTTCATATCAACAAAAACTTGAAAAATCAAGTAGTCCATTTTTAGGCCCACACATGAGGAAGGCTTTAAATATTGAAGACGATCCTGAAGCCAGATCTTATTTAGAAAAACTTCTTCGCGGCATTCAGGAATTCTTGGATGACAGTTTCTTGAGTGCGAGGATTACAGAAGGACCAGGTCAATATTCTACCGAACTCAGGATAACAAGCAATGGATTACTAAAAGATTTTTTAGAAAAAGGGGGTTTTGTAAATGTTTGGCACCAAGAACAAGAAAGAAAAAAACAAGAGGAAGAAGAGCAACAAGCAGCCAATAGACTTGCAAAGATTGGCTTAGAAATCAAAAAGCTGCAAAAGAAAGAGTTAATGTATAAAGAAGATATACAGGAGATAGAAAAGGAAGTTAATGAACTTAATAAGCTTACCAAAACTAGCTTACAATACAAAAAGCGAGGCAGGTGGATTATTTATGCTGCATTCATTATTACTATTGTTTCAGTGGTGGTAAAGTGTACTGTGTAATATCAAAACCAATTTTAAATAGTTAAACATTAAAAAACGAATTACTCGTATAATGATTGGCGATTTAAGTCCACAAAACCACCCATTTATCAAAACTCTTCCTTTTTGCAGTTTTGCAAATGCCAGTCTATTGAATTGAGTTTTTTTCGTACTCCAGCAATACCCTATAAACACAAAAAGCGACTTATCTAAAGTGGATTAGATAAGTCGCTTTTTTCATTGAAGTAATCCTGACTATTCAGGATTTCCTCCCATCTAGTTTGTCATGTTGAACTTCGTTCTGCGGTTTTCGCTACACTCAAAATGACACACAAACTGTAAAGTCTTTAAGACAGCAAAATCCATAACAACGACCTTTTAGGTAGAAGCAACAAGTGTTGACTGGATAAAACTGGTTTTGATGTATGGATCATTCCAAAAACTCGACCTTATTTAAGCTACTCAATAGATTATCAATAGTCCGCATTAAATGGATACCTGATAATCAATCCACGCCCCCATTAAATCTAAGTACCTTTAATTTCATTATAGTTACGCGCTTTAAAGTCACTTCTAAAGTCTATGAAAATTCAATGAAACCTTTCTTGTAGTGTCAAAGATATCATTGATACTTTTAATTTTACACTCTAACTAACTGATTTCAAAAAACTTACACACAAATACAGTCTATGTTTATTTAGGGAGACTCACTTTTAGGTCTCAGCGTTTTTTTAGAGACTTTTTTTGAATAATGCTGCTTTACTTTTGTGAAAAGACATCTGGTAAATATTTGCTGGCTTGTCTACTCATTGCATTTTTAACTTAAATAAATATACATATGATGAAATCAAAATTTGCTCACCTCAAGCTAGATCAAGGAGATGTATTGACTAAATCAGTACAACGAATGGTTACAGGAGGAATGGGTCAGGGAATAATCTCTGTTCAATGTCCTGGTGGTTCAAAAGTAGTTTGTGATCCACACGGTCGTGATGCAACTTGTGCAGCAGCAGGAAATGGTTGTAGATGTACCGAAAATGGTACAGGGACGCAAATAGATTTTGCCGTTTGTCCAAAAACTCTAGCGCCCGCCTTACATCCATAGTTAATACTTTGATTGTACTCTACCTGGTAGTTTTTATAATAGGTCAAAAAACCAGAACCTCATATATACTTTAATTCTTAGCATTTTTTGATCAAAAAGTAGAAGCCTATTGAAAGCTCTTTAGCCGAGTTTTGGACTTCATTTACTTCAAAAACACTAAAAACTATCGGGTAAAGTATTTCATATTGATTAACCAATGTAACATAGTGTCATACCATCCCTAAATCCAAGGCAATAAAAATCGTCGCCTCAATCATAATGTTAGATGTAACATACAAGGCTGGCTCATAACATTAGACGAACTCAAATTTTTTGAAGGAAAAAATTATTTTATCAGGAATTTCTACTTAACAGATACAATCCATAAAAAGGACATTGTGATACAACCGTATAGCTAAAATTTTCACTCACCTAAATCAGGCAAACCACCCACTTATGAATACTTCTAATACTATAGAACACTTAGTTGAACACCTCTTACAACACTTTAAGATTCCTTATACTTCTGCTTTTTTGCTACAGCATGCCAACTCTACTGCTGATTATGGAAGCTTGAGTAGCTTGGCAGATGTGTTAGATTTGTATCAAGTCCCTAACCTAGCCGCTAAAATTCAACCTTATCAACTCCAGGAAATTGACTTTCCGGCGGTAGCACAGATTAAAACCCATGATGAAGAAAACTTTATAGTGCTTCACCACTACAGCGAAACCGAAGTAACATATTATGATTTAGCAAAGAAGCAGCAAACTATGCCTACCAAGCAATTTCTGGAAGTTTGGGAAGGAATTGTGTTATTATTAGCACCTGATGAAAACGCGCAAGAGCCTCATTATGAACAAAACCGCCAGGAGGCAAAACGTAAAAAAGGAAACCGACTCATTGGGCAAGGCCTGTTGATTAATCTGGCTTTGTTTATGATTTTTGCCACTGGATACTGGCTCAGCATAGCTTTATTGATCACAAGCACCATTGGTTTAATGGCTAGTATTGTCTTATTTATGAATCAGCTAGGCAAAACCAATACTTTGATAGGTAAACTTTGTAATATCAACAAAGCCACCAGCTGCGAAGAAATTACCCAATCACCTCAAAGTACTTTTTTAGGATGGCTCAGCTGGGCAGAGGTCGGACTCATCTATTTTGCAGGAGTTCTGTTGAGCACCTTATTCTTTTCTTTTATAAGTACCTTTGCCCATCATTTTCAATGGTTAGCAATCATTAGCTTATTGTCAATACCTTATATCGTGTTTTCTGTGTTTTATCAGGGAGTCGTTGCCAAAAAATGGTGTACCTTGTGTTTGATTGTTCAGGCAGTATTGCTATTCAATGTACTGTGGTTTATACCATTGTTTGATCAAATATTAGCCATCCGTTTTTCTGTAGAAACACTGGCGATATATGGGGTTGCTTTTATACTTCCGCTGGCCACTTGGTTGAGCGTCAGAGATCACTTGCTGCATCCTACCGATACCCGACTTCGTGTTAGTCAACTTCAAAAAGTGAAGCATCGGGAAATATTTGATGCTTTGATGGCTCAGCAAGCAACTTATAAGATTACTCCCTTGCCTTATGACATTCATTTGGGAAATCCCGTGGCTTCTATCCAAATATTAATGGTGAGCAACCCGTTTTGCCCTCCTTGCACTATAGCTCATCAACAATTAGCTCAACTACTAAAATATTTTGGGGAAGAGATTAATATCACCATCCGATTCATTCCTAATACTTATGCCCCACAAGATGAGGTAAACCTCGTTATTCGGCATTTAATGGCCCTTAGAAATACCCCAACTATAGCGCACGCACTCCATGATTGGTATGTAATAAAAGATTATAAAATCTGGAAAAAAACGTATCCAGCAAATAATTTAGTGAGCTCAGAGGCGCTACTTCCTTACAGTAAATGGGTAGAGGAGGCAGAGGTAGATGCAACTCCCACGATTTTTATCAATGGAAAAAAACTGCATGAAGAGTATCAAGCTGAGCATCTTAAGTATCATTTACGTAGCTTGATAGAACAACACGAGCAACCAGTCAATGCTTGATCAATGGATTTTCAATTATTTGGCTTTTCACTATCAAATTGGTAAGTCACTAACAACAAGTACATTATAGTGATCAAACTGTGGATTTTAAACGGAATATAACCTTCAATAAAACACCTTGACCTACTGTACACCTTAAGATAATTTGTGCTTTTAGAGGACGAATTCTCTTCAAAATCCCCCGCTTTTTCCGCTTTTTTTTGCCTCAAGTTGCACTTGGCTAAGTTTGGTATGGCTCATAGCAGCCTTGTTTAATACTACTTAACCCATTTACAATAAATATTGAGATGCAACAATATAAACCCGGCAACGAGACAGAACCAACGTCTGCGCCTATCCAAAAAAAGCAAGCAGGTTTCAACAGTCCTTACCAAACCAAAGAAAGTAGCAAACCACCTATTCAAACTAAAGAAGGGCGCAAAGGCCCCATTAAAGCAAAGCAACGCCCTGTACAACGAAAAACAAAAGATGCCCATATATTGGCAAATGTAGGGCATCTCATGGGGACGAATATATCCGATACCAAAATCAATTATAACTCTAAAAAACCAGCAGCAGAAGGTGCAGAGGCCATTGCTCAGCATAAAACTATTGACTTGGCACCTAACAAGAACCATCACCTACCTCATGAGGCGACACATATAGCACAACAAGCAAAAGGTATGGTAAAACCTACGGGTAGCCCTCTTAACGATAACCCAGCACTGGAAAAGCAAGCCGATATGGTAGGTGCCAGGGCTGCGGCAATGTCAACGTCTCCTATACAAATGGCTCAAAGCGAACCGGCTACTCGTTCAAATGCTTCATCCCCATCTGCTGTAGTACAAAGAGCAGAAGCTGAACCTCAAATGACACTTTATGAAAACAGAGTAGAAGCGCTACGAAGTGGATTATTTAGAATTATCAACAATAACCACCTAAAATATTTCCTACTCTATGGGCAATTTGGCTACCTAGATAAATTTTATAGTGAAGTTTTTAAAGAAATGAAGGCTGGACTTGAAGCCCTTTATCTAGGTAAACATTTAGAGAGCAATAGTAATCGTTTAGATTCAGAAAGTAGCCAGGTACAAAACCCAGAAATGTCCATGCAGAGTATCGCCATAAACCTGGATGCAGTTTTGATTCTTGACTTGTTTTTAGAAGCACAAGAGCGGGTACATAAACTTATGCAAAATAAGATCGGAGACAGGCGATTATCACAAGACAAACTAGAAATAGGTTCACCAAGTGTGATGACAAAAGCAGACTGGCTCTATCAAATATTAATACAAGGTTTGACTGGCTGCGTAGCAGGTACCGTATTTGGCCCTCCAATGGGAGAACTTGGTCAAACACTGGGGATGACTTTGCCTCCTGTTGCCGTAATTACTGAAAGGTATATTGGCACGGATAAACTTTCTTCAAATGTAGATCCGTTATTACGAAATGCTATGGAATGGTGGAGTAGTAATAAAAGTAGTAACAAATTAAAAGCACTTCGTAATGGTTTGATGCCTGTTGGGCTTGGGTTCCTGGGGCTTTTTCTGACTATGCTGCCAGCAGGACCTGGGATGGCTGGCCCAGGAGGACGTACTGGGGCAGGAGAAAACGTCACAGATGATTATTTTAAAGATTTTGCAGACCATGAATATATCACTTATCTCCCTTGGATTATAGCGGGTCAATGGGTGCATTGGGTGATGGAAAAAGGAGGCTATGATTATACGCATGTAAACAAGTTTGGCGGAAAAGAAGGAACTGAACATTTTTTCATTGTAGCACTTTGGTTTTTGTCAACTACAATTTTTCATAGGGCTTGTGCATTGATCTCTCACTGGTTGCTTAATCGCTCAGAATACCCACGTAATCATACTCCTGGGCAAGAAGAAAGTGGTACAGCCATTGAGTTTTATAATGCTTGGAAAACAGGTAGTTTTGAGCAGAATCAAAACTCTGACAGTGTAGCTATAGAAATGGACTCGATAAACTCCCCCAGAACACCAACAGAAGGTGCAGCTACGCCAAATTCTTTGACAATGTCACCAAGAAATTCGCCAAGGAGTTCACCAGAAGAAATAGAACTACATAGTTGCTTGAGTGCATCGGCTCAGGAGCTTCAAGACAGAATACGTGATCTTGAAGATTTACCTGTTTAATATTCAATACAATTCTTGTGACCATAAAATTACCCAGCCTTTTCTTAAACAACCAGACAAGGTTGGGTAAAACTCTTCAAAACTTCTTTTCTTGAAGGAAATTTACTATAATTCCAAAAGTTGTGACCACTCCAACCTACAAATCAGTGCTGCCCAATATTTTAGGATTATGTAACAGAGATTGATTTAATCACATAATCGCTCAAAATTTAGTGAAGAATGGTGATCCAAATTAAAACCTCGTTTGAATGGTCATTCTTTCTCTAAACAACCATTTATTCCCTGAAAACAACCGATTTTTCCTCGAATTTGTATCAAGCGAATTCATCCCCTAAATTCATTGATATACGATGTATTTCACAAGCAAGACCTACTAACATTTTAGCAAGATTATACCCCTAACCCATAATCACGAAGGAGTAATATTTTCACTTCCTGACTTCCACAAAACTATACTTACATCTTATTCAACCCACTTACTACACTTCCATTAGTTATGTGATCCCTGTTTAAACAATCAAACTATTGATGTAATTATGTTTAACCTTAATCTAGTCAGGCTTTCATTATTTTTTTTGGCCCAATACTTTTTATTAGGCTGTAATCTTTTTGAGAAAGAGTTTATCCTTCCTTTACCTGTTGCCCAAGAAGCCAATGAGGTGGGGGTAGTGGGTTTTACTGCCCACTGGAAGAAAGTAACGGGTGCTTCCAGTTATGAAATTGACATTGCACTGGACCAAGAGTTTACCCAATTTGTTCCAAATTATCAGGACAAAAAAGTAGATGCTTTATCATTAATAATTATTGGCTTAGAAGCCAACACCTCTTATTATTACCGGGTACGAGCCAATATTTCCAATCAAACTTCTCAAAACTCAAATGTTATTCTTGTGACTACCGAAGCACTGGATACACCTGTGGTATATCCCGCAACAGAGGTAAGTGCTACTGGCTTTAGGGCACATTGGAAAAAAATGCCCATTGCAACAGCCTATCTGTTAGAAGTAGCTTTTGACGAGAAGTTTCGCAGGTTGGTTACTAATTATGATAGCGTAGAAGTAGCCCCTATTGATACCTCGTTACTCATTAGTAATGTAGAGGTTGACAAGCAATATTTTTATAGAGTAAAAGTCAAGCAATCCAATTCCTCTTCAGAGTATTCAAATATCCAATCGGTATTTACGAGTACGCTTCCTCGTCCAGAAGTATTGCCCGCAACGAGTATACAGCTCACCAGCTTGGTGGCCAATTGGAAAACTATGCCAGAAGCGCTTTCTTATAGGATAGATGTGGCGTCTGATGCTTTATTTCAGCAGATGTTGGCTGGTTACGATGACAGAGCTGTCAATACCAATAGTATAGTAGTGCCTAACCTCGATGCCAATACGGATTACTTTTATAGAGTAAGAGCAGTTAATGCTGATGCCACCTCCAACCACTCAGAGGTAATGACCGCAACCACTATGAACCTCTCCGTTCCAGTAGCTACTAAGGCTAGCGACATTCAAAGTGGAGGTTTTCAGGCCAATTGGAATCCAGTGCCCAGTGCAGCGTCTTATTTATTGGATGTAGCCTTGGATGAAAATTTCACTCAAATTTTGCCCAATTACAATAGCAAAGCCATTATTGGTAATTCGGAAGTGATCCAATCTGTAGATGCCAGCACAAATTATTACTATCGCGTAAGAGCGCAAGGTTTAAACGCCATCTCCGATTATTCTAACACAATTTTGGTAGTGACGGGGCTATTGCCTGCACCAGTAGCTGAAGCGGCTTCTAGTCAAAAAGCATTTGAATTTACGGCTAATTGGCAAGCTCAAGCAGGTATTAGTTTGTACTTATTAGATGTGGCTACTGATGCCAGCTTTATCAACTTTGTATCAGGTTACCAAGCCAAAGAAGTTGCTGGCACTTCGTTGACGGTAAATGGGCTCGATTTTAGGCAAACCTACTATTATCGTTTACGTTCCAAACGACTCAACAAAGTATCAGAATATTCAAATGTAATACAAATAAACTCCTGTATTACAGCCACTTGCAAAGTAGGCTCCCTGAAATTTTTCTCAGGTGGAGGAGCTACTAATCGTGATCAGGATTTTACCTATGATGCACAAAACAGATTGTCTGTTATTACCTATCCAAAGTACCCAAGTGCTCGTCATGAAATCAATTATAACTCAGACAATACCATCAGGAATGTACTGTATTATTACAATAATGGCTTAATCCACGACCATATTTATACTTATAATAATGGTGTACTTGAATCAATCCAGCAAAATGATGGTGTAGGTAACTTCAAAGAGGTTTGGGTATTTGGTTATGACTCTCAAGGCCGACGTAATTCCTGGCGCATTTATTCAAACATTTCCCAAACAGTTCTTAAAAGGAGTTTTGATTATACATATGGTGCTAAGGACAATGTAACCGAGGTAAGAGATCAAACCGGGACTTTAATCAGAAAATATGACTATGACGATAAGTTGAGCCCTTACGCCATTTTTCACCCTGATCTTTGTTTTTACCTGGCCACTAACCGGGATAACTGGACCAATGATAGCAGTTTTTTTGATGAAAATGAGTTTAGGGGCTTTTTGCCTACCAACAATATAATTCGCGAACAAATAGTCAGTTTCGGTCTGGTCAGTACCGAGGTATTCATCTTTGAAACCAATAACAAAGACATTGCTATTGCTCAGGATGCCTTTTATTCAGTCGCTTTTCAATTTATCGGATGTAATTTCTAGAACTATGAAGTCTCTAATTTTTCTTTGATTCTTCCTTCGATTTTTTGTGGGTTGGCTGTTTCACTGATTGCCCAAAATAACCAGCCTCTAAAGAACAACCTGCAGCCACAGGTACAAGAAGAGATGTTGAACTTAAAAGCCAAAGGCTTAAAAAAAACCAGGTTTATTCTGCTTCGCGTAAGCTGAAACAACTAGAAGTGCACCTGACAGGAGTAGAACAACGAGATGATATGCTCATTATTGGAATCAAGTTTTAACTATAAAAGCCTTAAGCTTATTACGCTATGCAAAGTCTAATACAAGGATTAGAACAGCCGTCAACTTATAGCCCTTGCCCTAAGGTTTATCTAAATGCTCAAACTGGAGTTTGTGTATTGAGTGGCAGGTCATTTATGATCACTCCGTATTCGTTTTATAAAGAAATTCTTGATTGGCAAGAAGCATTTATCAAAATGCCTAAAAGAAGGATTTATTGGTGTCTTAACCTGGGTTTTGTGAGCATTGGTTCCAAAAAAATGCTATTGCGTTTACTCAAACAACTCAGGGAATATAAAGACCTGGGAGGCGAAGTAGCCATTGAATGGATTGTTGCCCAGCACGATGAAGATCTCATAAACGAAATAAGAGAAATCGCTCTTTTTAGTAACATACCTATTAGACTTTTACATCCCGAAGCAAGAAGTTCTAAGCAAACGCACACAATTTAAGTGGTTAGTTTTCGTCATTATTTTTTAGAGCTTGTTTAAAATTCATCTGTTAGAGCTTTTAAGCGATATTTCCGCTCATAAATTGTTGAATTTATTGTCAATAGCGCTGCTATTCACTCAAAATTAAACGCATCTGAGCAAAAATCTCATCATAAAATCTTCTAAATACGAAAATTTAAACAAGCTCTTAGAGTTTGAAGTCATCTCGGCTTCTTTGAACATTTTTGTACCAAGCATGAAGTTAAAAAAAAATGCCTCTTTCTATATCAACCAATTGATCGATTTAATCGCTCAGCCTATAGTCAAAGCCAGGGAGCAAGAAAAAACACCTGCTTTTGCGCAGCCTGAGGATGAAGGTTTCCAAGATTTGCCACCTGATACCGACACTTCTGATGATACTCAAGAACCAGGACTAGAAGTAAAAAAGCTTGACCTGAGTAGCAGGAAACTACGCTTTCTACCCTTAGAAATCCAAAAGTTTACCCAAGTAGAACAGTTAAACCTTGAGCAAAACCACTTGAATATTTTAATGAGTGAAATAGGTGCTTTTCTTCATCTAAAACGTTTGGACTTGCGAGGAAATGAACTGGAGAGTTTACCTCAAGAAATTGGTTCTCTTCAATGTTTAGAGTGGTTGTGTGTACAAAACAACCGATTGGTAGAGTTGCCCAATACTATAGGACAACTGCATCAGTTGAGATGGCTATGGCTCAATGACAATCACTTGCATTCTTTTCCTAAAGGGATTGTACAATTAGAGAATCTGGAATGGCTTAATTTACAAAATAATAGTCTTACCAAGCTCCCAGGCGAAATAGAGGAAATGCAAGGCCTTATCGGTCTGAATTTAAGCGGGAATCGTCTCAAGAATGTGCCTACGGAAATAAAACAGCTCCGAAACCTGCGAGAACTTAACCTGGATAGCAACCAATTAACAACCTTACCTAAGAGCATAGAACAGCTTCAAGATCTTGAGAGGCTATTTTTACACCACAATTATTTTTCACAATCCGAACTGGAAAAGATTCAAAACTGGCTTCCCCATTGTAACATTTGTTTTTAAGTCTGAGACTGTTACACTGTAAACTAAGTAATTTAATATTTTCAAAAAAGCACTCAAGTCTTTGGTAAGACCAGGCAAGATGTGGGTATTTGAAAATTTTGACGTAGTCATAGAAACCTAAAAAACTTAGTTTACAAAGTACTATAGCAGCAAAACCTATCTAGTTTGGACTAAATAGGTTTCAAAATTTAGTATTGTACAAAAGAATAGCTCTAGAAGGCTACTCCCAATGAAAGGCCAAACCGCACACCAACGCCATTGAAGCTACTAGTAGAAAAGTCGGAAGCCGTAAAACCATTGGCAGAAGCTGAAGCATCTAGGCGAAGGGTTCCTGCATTTCTACCGTATCCCATAAACAAATCCAACGCAACTACTTTAGCGATTAGCCATTGACGCCCCAGAATAAGCCCACCTCCAAAAGTATTAAGAGAAGCCCTGCCTTCGGCATTTATACCACTGATATTGTTTGTAAGAGTCAAGGTCAGGTTTTGGTAGCTTATATAAGGTGCTATATAAAAACCTTTAGGGGCTTGATTGTGGTCGGAAGGATAAAACCTAAGCTCCGGATTAATTCTAAACCCTGTTAATGTAGTTGTACTAGTGGTGGTTCCTATCGAGCTGGCTTGTATTTGTGTATTGGTAAAACCCACCCCTAGTTGTACACTTAATTTTTTGGAAGTGACTCTTTCATAAAAAAAGTTATAGCTACCAATAATAGGGCTTAGTAGATTGGCTTTGATAACGTTTTTACTACCCATCTGGGCCGAAGCAGTCTTTGCAAAACCTAATAAAAGTACTAAGAGCACTAACAGTTGAATGTTTTTTTTCATAATGATTATTTTAAGTTGCACAATGTTGAAAAACTGCCAGCAGTCATTTTACTTTTCATAAAGCGTTGCACATGGCCAAAGAGAGAAACAAGTCAAAAGCAGCACTTTTGACCTGTATGTAAACTATTGACTCGCTCAAGGCCTCAACCTATTTTTAGCCTGAGCAATGCTGAATGTATGACAGTGTTTCAAGGTGTTTTGTATTAGAATAAGGCTTGGATGGTCGTAAAAAAGTAGGGAGGTTTTTCTCTTTTAATGTTGTATTTAATCCTTGCTTTAGTACACATGAAGCCCAATTGACAACAAAGGTAGAGGGTGCTCATTAAGCATAAAAAAAAGTGGTAAATATGGCTTGAATGAGGTAATAAGCGGTTTTTGCAAGGTCAAAATATTGTTTCTGATAAGTTTTTTACTCACCAAAAAGAAAATCTGGTTGTTTTGGAGGAAATCTGGTAAAGCGCGCGTATTTGGCTAAGAGGTCATATCGACTTTTAATAATGAATTACAAATAACTCATTTTGCCCACTAACTT
>DMXI01000088.1 GCA_003483885.1 Microscillaceae bacterium | reverse complement strand
ACTCTAAAAGCGTATTGGGCTTGAGATACGCCATAAGAAAGGGTTAGGGCAATGCCTAATAGAAAAATATGTCTCATTTTTTTCATAGCATCAACTATATTTCTTTCACAAATAAATTTAATAGTTTAGTTAATAATTGTCAATTTTTGTTGTTTGCACAGTGGTTTTGGAAATTGCTTAGATTTTTTTAGTGTTTTATTTTTTCCGTTTCTTCTATCACTAAAACCCAAACAGCTTCTTAATTTTTATATTTTTGATAGTTTCCAATGGCATGACGAATTAAAAAATGGTGATAAGCCACTTTGTAGGCTTCGTCTCCTTTAGAAACTTTCAATGCTTTTTGATAAGATTCCAGCGCCTTGGCAAACAACTCGTTTTCTTCGTAGAAGAAAGCTTCTTCCAGTATATCGGCCGGATTGTCGCTGGCTATCGTATTCTCCTTTTTAAAATCAGCAAATGCTCTTTGTATGGCCTTGTTTTCGGCTGCATTGATCAAGCTATACAGCAAGGAAGTTTGGCCAGCTACTTCTTTAGAAGCAATTTTTAATACACACATTCCCTGACCTTTGTAAGGGGGTTTATTGAAATCTATTACTAATGCTGTATCCTTTATTTCTTTAGAAAGTAACTTTTCGTCAAATTCATTGGTCACTACTACTTTGTAGGTTTGAGTACCTTTGAGAGCAGCCCAGCGAACTTCTACCGACTTGCGTAAAAATTTGTTGACCGCATTTTGAGGTGCCAAATTCAATTGAAAGTTAGATGAAGCTCTTTTGACCGATCCGGTTACGTTCATGTATTTATAACGATTTCGGTTGATATTCCTTACTCGGGCTTTGGTTAATTCACTGATTACATAAGTAGCATAACGTTGGGCCGCATTAGACTTGGCTTTGGCCAGCTTTTCTTTCAGGTCTTGAATACTGTATTCACCTGATTTGCTGATTTGCACCGTTCCTCCATCGCGACTGACCAAACTTAGGTAGCATTGGCGCCCTACTTTGATCTTTTGATTACCATACAGTCGTTGTCCTACATATAGTTGCTTCTTTCCACCAGAAAATGTACTTTTTCCACTACTTGCCAATACCCGGAATGCATAAGAAGGCTTTTGAGCCTTGGCTAGAGGGATGATTAATACAATTAATAGGCTAATTAACCAATAGCGTTTCATAAAGAGGTATAGTATTATTTTAAGATTTACAAACCCTCTGTTTTTTACTCTAAAAAACGAGAAAAGTTTTAATTTTATGATAAATTAGTAAAACTAATCGTTTAACAACTCATTTTTTTCGGCAAATATTTAATATTTTTTTTTGTACAAATAATAGGACCTATTGCCGTTTATTCAGATGGTTCTTCGGTAGTTTGTGGTGCTGGCTTACGTTCATTGGGTGGTCGCCAGCCAAAAAGTTTGCGAATAAAACCATGGTATATTTCTACAAAGATACCAGATAAAACAATGCCTATCAATCCAATTCCCAAATCCATTTTAGTAGAGAACTTTGAGAACACGGCGAGCATCAACCCTACAAGCCCCAAAACGATTAATAATTGAATAAAAATGGTGAGTGCATCGTACCAAATCCCTACTTTGATAAATATGTAAGAGAAGATCATAATGGTAAAGAGTACTATGAAAAAGCTGATCAGATAGTTGACCCATTGAGGGGTTTCGCTGATGTAGCTCTCATTGAGTATCATAGACACAATATTGGCGTGCACTACTACTCCGTACATATCAGGGGCACTTCGGCCAATGTAGTTTTCGTTGAGCGGGGTAAATAGTTTATCATCAAAGGAACGCACCTGAAGGTTGGCTCCCATAAAGCCCAGCAAAACAATTTTATCTTTGATTACATTTTTAAATCCTTTGGCTGCGTCTTCATTGGCCTGAGAAGCAAATACATTATCCACATCCAATACATTAAAATTTGTATGGTCGTCAATACTCACATTACCTCTAAAATTGATCCATTCGAAATCTCGCTTACGAGCCAAAAACTTCTCTACTTTTTTAGGACTTGCATATTTCGCCATTTGTACAGCAAAAGCATATTCAATAGTATCTTTTCGCTGAGCCTCTTTGAGTGATACTGTATCAAATTTTTCGGCTCCACGAGATAAAATCACTTTACTTACTTTTTCTTTGGGGCTAAACGAACGTACTGAATATAACCCCTGCTGGTTTCCTTTTCCTTTGGTGATAAAGTTGGCAAAAGCAGTTTTTGTATGTTTAGTAAAACGGTGATAATTAATTTTGGCGTGATCTGCTTTTTGAATTTTAGGGTTAGGGTTCGTAATCATTTTACTGACCATTACCACATTTTTTGCATTAGCAACAGCGTTTTCTAACAAAGCATCTTGAGTAGAGTCTATAGCAAATTCAAACTGCACATCTATTCCGATAGCTTTTGGGTTATTTTGATTGATAATGTTAATTACTTCAGCAATTCCTGCCCTATCTAAGTTTCCAATATTTACTACGGTAATATTGGTATCTGCTTTAGTGCGATCCGTTAGCTTAGAAAATACAATATCGGTCAAGTCGAAATCATCGAAGGCTTGCTCAATGGGGTTTAAAAACTCCACATTTCTTAAAACAGCGGTTTTGTTGGCAATGAAACCGATTGCTCCCATCAACGCCATGACAATCAAGCCATGTAATAATGAGTTTCCCAGTTTTTTTATCATAATTGAAAGTTAGTTACTTGTTGTTAAATGTATGAAGGCTGAAATGGAACTTTTGTAATAGAAGCGTTTGAGAATATATTTAATTTTTGATTGTATTACTTTTTTTCGAGCAATTAAAATACTAAACTGAAACGAATTAAAAAAAAGATTGGAATATAATGGCGGTGAGAAGAAAGCAACGTCTGGAAATTGCACAGTATGTGGAGGGAGTTCTCCAACAAGACCGGGTCATTGTGAGCCAAGCAATCACCTTGATAGAGAGCACTTTAGAGGAAGATCGCACTTTGGCTTTACAATTGATTGACCAACTTTTACCTCATACGGGCAATGCAATTCGCATTGGTATTACAGGCGTGCCTGGAGTGGGCAAAAGTACTTTCATTGAAGCGTTGGGGCAGCACATTATTGTCCAAAACAAAAAGTTGGCGGTATTGGCAGTAGATCCGAGCAGTCAACGTTCGCGAGGGAGTATTATGGGTGACAAAACCCGTATGGAACAGTTGGCTATGCAGCCCTCGGCCTATATTCGCCCTTCACCGGCAGGCACTTCTTTGGGCGGAGTAGCCAGTCGTACCCGCGAAACAATGTTGATTTGTGAAGCCGCGGGGTTTGATGTCATTTTTGTGGAAACGGTGGGCGTGGGTCAGTCTGAAACAGTGGTGCATGGAATGGTAGATTTCTTTTTGTTGTTGATGCTGGCTGGGGCAGGCGATGAGCTTCAGGGGATTAAGAAGGGGATTATGGAAATGGCAGATGTGATTGCAATTACCAAAGCGGATGGAGAAAATGTACATTCTGCCAAAATGGCTCAAAACGAATACCAAAGTGCCCTTCATTTGTTTCCGCCTGCGGCCAATGGTTGGCTCCCCAAGGTGGTGACTTGCTCTGCACTGGCAAACTACGGGATTGACAACATTTGGGATATCACCCAAAATTATATCCAACACGTAAAACAGAACCAGTTTTTTGAAAAACGCCGCCAGGAACAAAACCTGCAATGGATGTTTGAAACGATTCGTGCTACGCTGGAGGAGCAGTTTTTCCGTCATCCGGATGTGAAACAAACTTTGCCCAAGGTGGTTCAGCAAATTTCGGAGGGTAGTTTGCCTCCATTGACAGGTGCTCAGCAGTTATTGGATATTTATAAGGGCTAACTACCTAATCAAGCTTGCGGCTCTACCCACACACTCGCTAGTTGCAAAATCAAATCGTGGTTTTCGGGTTCGGCAGTATCGGCCAAGTCGTATAATTGATCAAGAAACTCAGGACGAATAAACAAACGATAGCCAAAAAAATGTTTGACGATGATGTTTTTGCGCACCAGGCTCTGGACGGATTTCCGTCGTTTGTTTTTGGCCAAGAATTGCTCATCATTGATCCAAATGGCGCGTTGTCGCATAAATCGCTTTTGTTTGCGAAGGCGCTCATCCATGTAAAACTCATGCAGTGTGTACTCGAAAAAAATATCGGCCACTGCTTGTCGCTCATGCTCGGTGAGCTTGATGGTTTGCGTGGTAGCCATGCTGTTGTATGTTGTGAATTACCCAGTAAATAGCGTAGTCAATCGTCAAAAGCTCCCGATTCCTTCTAACTACCCAATCAGTAAACCAATAATTATAAACACATTATAGTTTTAGATGGATAGTTGGTGTTGACACAGTCGAAAAAGCCCATAATCAACAGTAGTTAGGTGCTCCTCACTACACTCTTCTTATAAATTAAATGACATCGTATCTCGAAAGTAAAAATTTTTGTCCAATTGGGCAATCGAAAAGGGGAATTCCATACAGTAATCGATCAAAAAATAGAGGAGTGTCTTATAAATAATGGTTATCTCCAGTTAACTTTTTAAATTGGTAATCTATCATTTATAGGTTACCAATCTTTTTTTGATATGGATGTAAAGTTTCTGGCTGACAAAGCGCAAATTCAGTTTAATACCAACATACCGCTCTACATTGTGTTAGTGGGGGTGGTCGTGGTAGTCGTTGGTTTATTAGTCTTCAAAAAATTTGATAATCAGGTAAAGTTTGTACTCCCCATTATGGGAGGGATGGCGGTGGTGATTGGCTTGATTTTTTGGCTGGGCCAGCAAAAACTTACACTGATTATTGACAAAAAGGCTCAAAGCATTCTCTTACAAGAAAAAACCAGTGAAGGCGTACTTACCTCTACTTTGCCTTTTGACAACTTCCGGGCGTTGATTGTGCAACGAGCGGTTTCTACCAGTAGAAATAGTTCAGGTACAACTTCCAAAAGCATTAGTTTTCAGATTCAGTTGCAACGCAACGATGGTGCTATGGTAAAACTGGCGACTTATCGTCAATTTAAAAATACTTATGAATTTGTAAAGGAGTTGAAAAAGCTGGTCCCCTACCCTACCTACATTATCAATACGCCCATTGCCGAATACCAAATCTATCTTGATAAGTTTAAGCAGTTGGAAGGTACAGAGGTGTTAGAAAACTACGAACCTTTGCTCAATCTAAGCTTTGATGGTAAACAAACCTCTCCTAAAATTCAAATCCCTAAAAGCCCTACTTTTGCCACGCTTAATAATAGCACTGGAACTACTTATCGCTGGAGTAACCGTAAGAATGCCTCAATGTTGTTATTGGCGTTAGTATTTGTGGCGGGTTTTATCATGTTGGCCCAACTGATTCCTCATCGAGGCTTTAAGCTCGGAGCTACTATTTTTTTGGGCATTATGACAGTCTTGGTCTTGTATGCCACGGTGAATAGTTTTTTTGGCAAAAGTAATCTGGTGCTGTCCACAGGTAAGCTGACTTACCAAACCCAACTATTTGGGATGAAAACCCATAACCAAACCTGGAGCTATAGCGACATTGCGGGCATCTTGACTGAACTCAACAACGATGGGGATAAAACTTTGAACATTACCAGCAAAAGCGGTGAGCAACTGGTGCAACGAATGGCTTACCAGTCTCCTGAAAACCTCATGGGTGACTTGATGGGTTTGGTGATGAATTATAAATCTTATTTTATGACGGTAGATATGAGTGGGCTACGGTTAAGCGAACGCTTGTATATTGATACCGAAATATCTAAAAAGCTGGCCAACAGACAAGTAAAATAACATGCCTTTCACTTTCTCTCATCCGGCCCTTGTGTTGCCTTTGGCTTATTTATCGCCCCGTTGGGTTTCGCTTACGGGGTTGATCGTGGGGAGCATCACGCCTGATTTTGAGTATTTTCTGCGTATGCGCATCAATAGTCAGTTTAGTCATTACAACTGGGGAGTGTTTTGGTTTAATTTGCCATTGGGTTTAGGTCTTTGTTTTGTTTTTCACTTATTGGTACGCAATGCCTTGTTGGCCAATTTGCCTCGTTTTTTACAGGTACGCTTCGCTCCTTGCTATTCGTTTGACTGGTGGGCTCATTTTCGTACCCATTGGTGGGTGATCCTCAATTCGTTGCTCATTGGCATTGGTTCTCACCTTTTTTGGGATCGGTTTACGCACGAACACGCTTATTTTGTAGATATGTTTCCAGTACTGAATGAGCACGTGGCTTATCATCCTTATTCGTTTACCTGGTATCGGGTAATCCAACACTCGAGTACTATTATAGGAATGGTTGTAGTTGGACTTACTATTTATAAGCTCCCTCCCCATCCGCCCATTACGCCTAAAGTAAGTGGACAGTTTTGGGTAGTGGCAGGCCTGGTGGCTTTGTTAGTTTTTGCCTTGCGTATACTTTTGGGCAACAAAGGTTTTTTGCTGGGCAATTTGGTGGTCAGTATGATTTCGGCCAGTATGGTAGGTTTGATCGTAGGCAGCGTATTTTGGCATTCGCTGAAAACTACTCCTGGAAGTCGTCTCGACTTTTAGAATGTTGTTAAAAATGGCTGCTTTTGTTCACTAACAAAGCGTTTTTTTTGAATCATAGCAGCGCTATGGTGATAAAAAAACTCGAAGTTAGTGGGCAAAATGAGCGGTTTGTAATTCATTATTAAGCGTCGCGATGACTTCCCTCTTAAACTTGCAACTATTTGGTTTTTCTTTGCTCCTTTTGGTAAACATTTCTCTTACTTAAAAGCCATCAAACGATGTTTAAACAAATCTATACTACCCTACTCTTGGCAGGGATCACTTTTGGGGTTTATGCCCAAAACACCCAACCTGATTACAAAGCCCTTAGAAATCAATTAGAAGCAATTTATAAAACAGATCAGGGGGTTCGCAAGGACTTTATGAAGGTGTTTAAAAAAGGACCTAAAGATCCTGCTTACAAAAAACTCATCAAGCAAATGAAGCAGGTGGATGAAAAAAACCTGCGACAAGTAACAGCTTTGTTAGACAAATACGGATGGTTGCCTTATAGCAAAGTGGGGGAAATGGCGGGTAATGCGCAGTTTTTGGTGATTCAACACGCCAATCTGAAGATGATGCAAAAGTACTTGCCTCAGATGAAAAAAATGGCCGCCAAAAACGAAGCTTCTAAATACAATGTGGCCCTGATGGAAGACCGGGTATTGATGAATTTGGGCAAAAAGCAGATTTATGGGAGTCAGGCCCGCTCACTTTTCAAAAAGGGCGCAACCCAATCGCGCTTATTTATTTGGCCCATTGAGGATGTGCAAAATGTGAATAAACGACGTAAAGCAATGGGATTTACCAGAACAGTGGAACAGCAAGCCAAGGATATGGGAGCCGAGTTTGACCCGAATGAACCACTGCCCGAAAAGAAAAAGAAAGAGGAAAAGAAAAACTAAAAGATACAAGTGAAAGGCACTTGACATTGGTAGCGTCATTCAACAACAGGTAATTTCAAAGCATACTTTTACAGCATTTCTTGCTTCGCAAACCCCACTGTAGTACGATACAAGTTGGGAGGAATACCCGCTTGTTTTTTGAAAAAACGGCTAAAGTAATATTCGTCTTTATAACCTAGTTGGTAAGCAATTTCTTTGACTGACTTAGAGGTCAGGTACAACTCCCGTTTGGCCTCAGTCATAATGCGTTGGGCAATCAAGTCCGTCAAGGTTTTACCAAAATGTCCTTTTACTAACTTGGCAAGCGCATTGGCCGAAATATTTAATAGTTGGGCATACTCACTGGCCGAGTGTTTTTCTCGGTAATACTTTTCAATACTGTCTGTAAGATTTTGCAAAATCGTTGTTTTGGTATTTTCCAGCTTTTTTTGATAGACAATGGGGCTTTGAGCAACTTTAATACGCAAAATGTAAATCAAAAATACTTTAAGATAAGAGACCAATAATTCGTGTTGGGCCAGTTCCTCTTGTTGTATTTCTTTTTGCATTTGGCGAAGAAGTGCAACGAGGGGCTCAGTATTTTCTGCGGCAAAAAAAGGAGGTTCATAAATATTATGGAATAAAACCCCTTCGCTTGCGACCTCATGCTGGTGTTTGTAGGTACAAAAAAAATCAGGGTGAAAATTCAAGGCCATCCCAGAAATATAAGGGCTTGCCCCTAACAAATACGGTTGATAAGGTGACAAACAAAGTATACTAGGGGCAATCAAGGGGTAATTACCAAAATCCACATTGAGCAAGGTCTCCCCTTCAACCATTAAGATGATTGAGTAATAATTATGTCGCTGCAAATGATCGAAATGGTGGTTATTTTCAAAAGAAAAAATCTTAAAAGCCAACTCTCCACTTTGACGATCTATAAGCGTATAAGCGCTTTGTTCTTCCATAGTAAAAATGAGGAAGCAAGTCCTTTTATCAGCACTTGCCCCCTATGATTTTAATTTTCAACGTATTTTGTTTGAGGGAGTTTGCTGGCCAGCACATCTATTTGTTCAATGACGGGGGGCTTGGCAAGTAGTTCAGGAGCATTGGCCATGAGGGCTTCAGCTATTTTACTTGTCAAGTGGGCTGAACGTCCCTCTTCGTGAGGAAAAGTATCAAAAATACCAAAAGTTGAAGCATTGATTTTAAAGGCGTACCAAGTAATGGTATCTGGCTCTTCCTGAGCGAGTGGCAAGGCACCTTGTATAAAGTTCTCCACCGCTGTTTCTTTTCCTGGTTTGGCTTCTATTCTTACTAATAATCCTACTTTAATCATTGTTTTTAGGTTTACGATTGGATGATTAATTATTTAACAATGCAAACTTATCAGGATAAAAGCAGCCATAAAATGGAGAGTTTATGCTTTCAAATGGACAATTCTTCCAAACGCTCTGTTTTTCATATCTTTTTCTTTTTCAACTGAGGGGGAATTGTAAGCATTAACAATCAAACGACTGGGCTGAATGCCTATACGACCAATTCGGATGAACAGGACCTACTCGTGACTATCTGTTTTCTCCGTATGATCTGGATTCTCAAAGTAAGCCTTGATCAGACAATTACACCCTATGAAATAGAGATTAAATAAGCGATTTCAATCCTGACTATGATGGATGGGGTGCACTGAATAGAACAATACGTTGTACTAACGAATAGACATGATGGTTCTCAATCCTGACTATGATGGATATGATTCGTAATGAATTCGGTAACTGTGAGATACAAGCTTACACGGTCCCATCGCAATCCTGGCTATGATGGATAAGGTGCTTTGAGAATACACCGAGGGTGCAGGTATTTTTGAGAGTTGGATAGGGTGCTTGAAGTTTCCAAATTACGAACCACATATAACAATTGCTTATCTGCTTTAATCCTCACTATCCTGGAAATGATTCTTAAAGAGAATTACATCAATAACCTACATGATTCCCAAGCCTAATCTTAATCCTTGCTATGGTGGGTCTAGGTTTTCAAAACAGTCATAAACCATATTTTTCGTCACAATTGGGCAAAAAGACCTTAATCCTTGTTATAGTGGAAGTGTTTCTTAGACCTCAAGGAATGGAATTCCTTGCAAGGGCTGGTTTCAAGTTTCAATCCTTGTTATAGTGGAAATGCCTCTTAGACATATGGTAGGCAATGGCCCCCAAACAGGGGTCAAAGTGTCTCAATTCTTGTTATCATGGAAATACTTTTTAGACAATTTTCACGATTTTTTCGTTTTTCGTTTCTCAGTACGTTTCAATCCTTGTTATAGTGGAAGTGCCTCTTAGACTAACCTTAACTCTACCGTCCAGACAAATACACGACGAGTTTCAATCCTTGTTATAATGGAAATGCCTCTTAGACCAAAGAGTTAATTCAAACAATAACAAACCTAAATAATGTTTCAATCCTTGTTATAGTGAAAATGCCTCTTAGACTTGATGAAATGTTCAGAAAAACGGGCATTAAATACCAGTTTCAATCCTTGTTATAGTGGAAATGCTTCTTAGACCCGATTTAGTCAGAAATCAGGAAAATCTCTAAGAACGTTTCAATCCTTATTATAGTGGAAGTGCCTCTTAGACAGCAAAATGAGCAACTTGAAAAAAAACTCAGAAGATGTTTCAATCCTTATTATAATGGAAGTGCCTCTTAGACGCGGTTGTTGTGATGGCCAAGGCGAAGATGAAAAGCCGTCTCAATCCTTGTTATCATGGAAGTGCCTCTTAGACGGGACCTGGACATTTGGCTAATGGAAAAACTAGGTTAGTTTCAATCCTTGTTATGCTGGAAATACTTCTTAGACAAAAATTAACTTTGCCGAACTTACCGACATTTTCGGGCTTCAATCCTTGTTATAATGGAAATACCTCTTAGACAAAAAAATTCTATATCCAAGGCAACAAGACACCAAACGTTTCAATCCTTGTTATAATGGAAATGCCTCTTAGACGAATGACCTAGAGGTAACTACTTTGCCTCTGAGAGCGTCTCAATCCTTGTTATAATGGAAATGCCTCTTAAACTCGTACTTTGTAATAATAAACTGTTAACCAAGCTTTTAGGCGCTTTTTGGTTTTGCCAAAACAGTAAAAAAAATCAGGATGTCAAGGATCGTTGGGCCGTTTTTCAACTACTTTCCGAAGCATTAAAGTACTCATTATAAAGCTATTAAACCCTACTTTGCAAGGTATCTTCATAAATTACTCTTCGGAATGGTGAATTACTATGGACTTAGAAATCTAATGTACGGATTTTTTCTCATTTCCAAAAGAAGCGCATAAAAAAGGCAACGCGTTCAACGTTGCCTTTTTTTAGCCTGACAAATTCCCAAAATCTATCAGGGCTGATATTATATCTGATCAGGACCCTGGTTTACTTAGAACCTACGCCCATCAAATGCTCTTTCAAATAATCTACATACAAGCTGTAAAGCAATACATAGCTGGCGCCATTGTAGGCTACCCCGTGGGCTCCCGGAGGGTAAATTCTCAAATCTACATCCTGGCCTTTGTCCGTCATAGCTTTCATCAGCTGGAACGTATTCTGCACGTGTACGTTTTCATCCATCGTAGAGTGTGACAGCAACATTTTACCTGGAATTCGCTTGGCATATTTGCTTACTGAGCTATTTACATAGCCTTCGTTGTTATCGCTCAATAGACCCATGTAGCGCTCGGTGTAGATGCTATCGTACAAGCGCCAGTCGGTCACGGGAGCGGTTACAATGGCTACTTTAAAAATCTCGGGATAGTTCAACTGGGTAAAGCTGGCCATGTAGCCTCCGTAGCTGTGGCCCCGAATCGCGATTTTGTTGCCATCTACCCAAGGCATAGTCGCCATAAATTTCGCAGCACCCGCAAAGTCCTTAGCCTCGTTGTGGCCCAGGTTTTTGTACACTACTTTCTCAAATTTGCTACCGTATCCGCCGCTTCCGCGGTTGTTTACATTGATCACCACAAAACCCTCTTGCGCCAAGTATTGCTCCCAGCCGTTAGAGGCAAATTGATTGTACACGCCTTGCGATCCAGGCCCACCGTAAATGTTCACTACCAAAGGATATTGCTTGTTTTTGTCAAAGTTCATCGGCTTTATCACGTAGATGTCTACCTTTTGGCCATCCGAGGCTTTGAAACTCATCAATTCCTTTTTGGCATACCCCGAAGCCGTTTGCTTCTTTACTCGTTCGTTGGTTTCCAAATCTTTGATTTTCTTACCTTTGGTGCTCCAAAGCGCTACCTGGGTAGGCGTATTTACATTGGAGTAACGATCGATGTAGTATTTGCTATTGGGCGAAAAGTTGATGAAGTGACGTCCCGCTACTTTAGTTAGCTGCTTTTTACGCTTACCTTTAAAATCCACTGAGTACAAATGGCGCTCGGTGGGATTATTTTCGGTAGAAGCATAAAAAATCGTCTTGCGCTTTACGTCTACATTGTACACGTTGGTGACTTCCCATTTTCCTTTGGTTACTTGATTGAGCAGCTTGCCGTTGTAGTCGTAACGATAAAGATGGCTCCAGCCGTCACGGTCCGAAATCCAGAAAAACTCCTTACTGCCTTCAGGGAAGAAAAACAAATGATTGACCCCGGCAAAGAAATCAAACACATCGATCCACGCTTTGCTTTTTTCTTCCATCACTTTTTTGCCTTTGCCCGTTTTGGCATTGTGGAAAAACAATTGTAAGTGGGTTTGGGCACGGTTCATATGCACAATGGCCAATTCGCCCGAATTAGATGTCCAGTACAAGCGAGGCACATAGCCATCGTTCAGGCTTAAGTCCATCCACTGGCGATTTTTGGCAACTACATCTAGCACGCCAATCTTTACAATTGGGTTCTTGTCTCCTACTTGAGGGTATTTTATCTTGATCCACTCTTTGTGGGTGGTGCTGTAGTCCGTCATTTGGAATACTGGCACTTCGCGCTCGTCGGTTTGCCAAAACGCAATGTACTTACTATCGGGCGACCATACCCAAGCTTGCGCCAAACCGAATTCTTCTTCGTAAGCCCAGCCAAAGCGTCCATTGTACAAAAAGTTTTTCTCGTCGCCATCATTGGTCAGGCGTGTTTCTTTTTTGGTGGCAAAATCATACACAAACATATCGCCTTTGCGCTCGTAGCCCACTTTTTTGCCATCTGGCGAAAGCTGAGCGGTTTGGGCATCTTTGGCCACTAGTTTCAAAGTTTTGTTCTGGATAGAGTAAAAATAATAGTCGGCAATGCCAGAACGTCGCCATACCGGGCGGAAGTTGGTTTTGAACAACAGGTACTTTGAATCTTTAGAAAACTCAAAAGAACTGTAGCGAAACTGTCGGCTCGTTCCAGGGAATTTCATCTCTTTAGAAGAGAATACGACCGCTTCTTTTTGGTTTTTGGGGCTAAACGACTTAATCACGCCCCGCCCTTCTATATAAGAAAATGTTTCTCCGTTGTTGATCCAGTTGACACTACGAGGGCCATTCGAGCCACCTAAACCAGCGCCCAATGCTGCTCGAAGCGTAGGATATTTTTTTTGACTCCAACCGGGCAATGCCAATAGGCACACCAGCCCAGCTAATAATAAGTGCTTTTGTATTTGAGTAATTCTTCTAACCATACTTTTTAAATTATGAATTTTTAATTGCGAATATATCTCCAGACCTGACAGGTTTCAAAAACCTGTCAGGTCTAAAACTTCCTTGGATTATTTCACCTTTTTGTAAAATTAATTAAAGAAGGATAGTTTTTGGATAAAGTGTGTTTTTTTTCGCAAAAACCAAATTGTTAGCAGATCGGTTATGGTTTTGGAAAGCACAAATTTTTATGTGTAATTTTGCTGTCAGATAAGAGCTTGTTTAAAATTCATCAATCAGGTCTTTTACGAGTCTTTTTTGATTATATATTGTCAAATTTAGCCAAAGGCAGAGCTCGCCAGAGGCTCGGTTATCAGCAATAGCTTGCTATTCCTTCAAAACCGAATCTACAGCTTCGCTGTGATGAGCTCAACGAAGTTAATTTGACGCATCTAATCTAAAAATGCATCATAAAATCTCCTGTAAACGAAAATTTAAACAAGCTCTAAGAAATGACGGAAAGTTTTTTCAAAAGTAAAGTAAAAGATGATTGTGACTGAAGATAACAAACTGAAAAAGCTGATAGTGGTAGGCGATCGAGTATTGATACGCCCCAAAAGCCCCTCAGACAAAACCAAGAGTGGTTTGTATTTGCCTCCCGGCGTACAAGAAAAAGAACAGATCCAAAGTGGCTATGTGATCAAGACCGGACCGGGATATCCGATTCCGCTTCCTCACGATAACAGCGATGAGCCCTGGAAAGATACGCAGGAAAAAACTCAATATGTGCCCTTGCAAGTAAAAGAAGGCGATTTGGCGATTTTCTTGTTGGGCGGTTCACACGAGGTACAATATCAGGAAGAGAAATACTACATTGTTCCGCAGAGTTCTATATTGATGTTAGAGCGTGACGATGAATTATTTGATTGATTTATACCTAAAAAATATATTACCAAAGCCCCTTGTAGATCACAGTCTATGAGGGGCTTTTTAAAGTTTAATCCCCATCCACAAAATATCGTCCCGCTGTTTGGTGCCTTGCATATGGCTGGCCAATGCCCGCTGCAATGCTTCTTTTTGCTCCTGAAGGCTTGCCTTGGTTTTTGCTTCTAAGGTTTCACGAATTTGTCGACGGGTAAACTTTTTTCGACGTAAGTTATTTTGGTCTTCGAGTCCATCCGACCCCAGGTAAATCATACTCCCCGCAGCCAGGGTAAATGTTTCTTGCTGAAACGGTATTGCTTCGTTCTGAAATCCTCCAATAGCTCTTCTGGTTCCTTTTACTTCGGTGAGTTGCCTTGCATTGGGTAGCTTGTAAAACAACCCTGTTTTGGCACCAGCCATTTGTATGGCATAATCCTGGTCTTGTGGGACAATACTTACCACCACTGCATCCATTCCACTGGTATTGTTGGTCTCTTTTTGGTGCAATACCAACTCAATGTCTTTATGCATTTGGGTGAGCACCTCGGCTGGTTCCAGAATATTACTTATCCTGATAATACGATCTAGTAGATTGGTGGCAATCAAAGTCATAAAAGCTCCTGGTACCCCATGTCCTGTACAATCTACGGTAATCAAAAAGATGGTTCCCTGATGCCTGGTTACCCAATAAAAATCCCCTGAGACCACATCTTTGGGTTGATAAATGAGAAAGTAATCGGCAAAATATTTACTCAACCGTTGATGACTCGGCAAAACGGCACGCTGAATGGTACTCGCCGCCTGAATGCTGTTTTGAATTTGCTTGTTCTTACTACTCAATTCATTGTTTTTATCCTCTATAAAGTCCCGTTGAGCCTGCATTTCTTCCTGTTGCTGGTGCAGTTCTTCGTTTTGGGCAGCAATTTCGTTTTTTTGCTCTTCAAGTGCGTAAATCAACTGAAGATTCTGCTTTTCGGTTACCAGGTTTTTCTTTAACAATGACCACATCAAAAAAAACAATACAGCAATACCAATACAATAATTCACCACCGCTATAGCCGGATTACGATAAGGTTCGCTCGACATGGGCACCTCTATCCAATAGGCTATTTGTTCCATAAAAAGTAACTGCAACCCAGTATATGCCAAGAGTGGCAAAAACATTTTAGGCTCACGTTGGTCGGCTAGCAAAAAAACAAACAAGCAAAAAGTAACGCCCACAAAGTATAAGGAATTGATCATTGGCTCGCCGTCTTGCACCACACAGGCAATGTATAAGGTAGCGTTGAGGCTTGGAAAAGTAGCCACGAGTATTCGGGAGATGGCATAATACCCATTTTTATTTAAGAGCAATACCGCACCACCACACACAATCCCACCCGAAACCGTGATTACATATAAATACAATACATCAGGTGCCAACAACAGTGTGATCAGGGTATATCCTATACCCATCAGCTCTAGCATGAGCGCAATCGCATTGGATAAATATACCTTATCACGCAGGTAGTTATCCATGTCGCCATTGATCCCGGTATGTAGTATTTTTTTCAGCATTGAGTGTTTGTACAGAAATTTGTTGATGAAGTCATCTCGACTTTTAATAATGAATTACAAACAGCTCACTTTGTTATCGAACAAAAGCAGCTATTTTCAACAACATCCTAAAAGTCGAGATAACTTCGATGAATGATTTTTAGACAAAGGTAAATTCTGTAAGGCGAGTTCTTAAATAAAGTATACGTTCAAAGATGCTTTTCTGGTGAACTGTTTTCGATAAATCCATTTATATTTTCGTTAAACGACTACTTGTTTCCTTAAGCAAAAAAGAGAGCCACCCTGGTGTTTTTTTAGGGTGACTCTCTTTGGTCTTATGAAGTTTCTATGATTGCTTATTCTTTTCCATAATCCAGCTCAACATCTACCCGACGATTTTTTCTTCGTCCAGCTTCGGTAGTGTTAGGCGCAATGGGTTTGGTTTCTCCTTCGCCTCTGACAATCATTTTATTTTTGACGCCTTTATCACGTAGGTATTTCTCTACGGCCTGAGCTCGTTGCAAAGACAAAGTTTTGTTAAACTCCTCTTCTCCTAAATGATCGGTGTGCCCAGTGATCTTTATCACCACATTCGGATGATTCTTAAGTTCTTCTACCATATTGTCTAACAATGGATACATCGCAGGGTTTACCTCTGAGCGGCGATACTGGAAAGCCTTGTCTTGAATATCAACCGTGATCTTTTTTAGACGTTGTTTTTTCGCGTCTGATATTCCTGCGCAACCATTGAGTGCTTTGGTACCTGCTACATCAGGGCAAGCGTCATCTATGTCAGGAATTCCATCACCATCAGTATCTGGGCAACCTTTGAACGCCGGAAGACCAGCCACTTGCGGACAACGATCATCTTTGTCTAGTACGCCATCTCCGTCCGAGTCAGGGCAGCCTTTGGTTGCTACTGGGCCAGGGGTTTGCGGACAAGCATCTTCGCTGTCTTTAATTCCATCGCCATCGGTATCCGGGCAGCCTTTAAACTTAGCAATTCCTGCTACTTGGGGGCATTCATCGTTTTTGTCTTCAATACCATCACCATCCGTATCCGGGCAACCTTTAAACTTAGCCAGTCCAGCCACATTGGGACATACATCGTCTTTATCAGCCACGCCGTCATTGTCGCTATCCGGGCAACCGTTGGTAGCCGCGGTTCCTGCCAATTTGGGGCAAGCATCATCCTTATCAGGTATACCATCGCCATCACGGTCGCGGGTCTTTTTACTGCTCAAGGTTTTACGAATTCCCAGATGAATTTCCGGGGCACCATTTTGCCAAGCCTGGTTATCATCCGATAGGCCTAAGTCATAGCTAAACGAAGCAAAGAAAGAGGAACGGTTGTATTCCAATGAAGCAGTAGCCGCCCCATTGGTATTGTACCAAACCCCAACTC
The DNA here is from genome assembly GCA_003483885.1 of Microscillaceae bacterium. Classification (GTDB taxonomy): domain Bacteria; phylum Bacteroidota; class Bacteroidia; order Cytophagales; family Microscillaceae; genus Microscilla. The sequence goes on along the minus strand of DMXI01000088.1, from coordinate 5,759 downwards.
CTACGTTGGCCGCACTCAGGTGATAACGAAACCAGCTTCCAGCTCTTAGTAAGGTTTCATTCAGGTTCTCTACTTGTACCGTGGGGGTTATGCTAAAATTATCGGTACGTAATATTCTATATCCAGCAATGGCATTCAATCTTAAGCCTTGCTGCACTGCGTTATCGCTTCCATTCAGTAAAAAAGACCTGGTAGGCTCGTTGATGTTGTGTCCAGCCACCCCTAAAAAGAATACCGGAAGTCCGCTTTCGTCGGTAGCGTGAAAATACAGCCCACTGGCAAACGAAATGGTATTGGTGGTATTGCCCTCAAAATCTTCGCCTAGCCCCTGGGTATTGTCAATCACCCCATTACTAATCTGGTTATTGGTTATCAAACCGTTCAAATCCAACCTTCTAGAAAAGAAACCTCCTTGTGCCCCAAAACCCAACTGAAGCGGGTATTCACCCATTTGGCCAACCTGAATGTTGTAAGCCAGGGAGAGCATGCCGCCCTGGTTTACTAAAAACTCGCCTTCCTGATCGCTGATGACCGACACCCCTATTGCCGCCCGTCGGGCGCTATTTTTACCCTGAAGAAAAGGCACAATGGCCGAAATCATCGGCGTAGTAAAGGTTTGTCCGCTCAACGCCTGTTGTTGACGAAAACCAAAGTTTAGCTGCAAAGCATTGTCTTTGGCTACCATCGCCGGATTAGTCAAAAACGGCGTGTAGTAGTACTGAGAAAAATTCAAGTTTTGCGCTTGTAGTGATGCTACTATAGCTAATTGCACAAGCATCGCCACAATATATTTTTTAAAATTTTTCATTTTCGTTGTTGTTTTAAATGTTGTGCAATTTTTACCTTACTAAATAGATTTCTCCAGTTTTGCGCTCTACCGCGGTACCATCCTGATAGGTACCCGTAATCTGCCAAATATAGGTTCCAGTCGGTAGTTTCTGACCATTTGCTTCTCCATTCCATCCTACTTGGGTTACCTCATTGACATCACTGCTTGAGAATACCACGGCTCCCTTACGGTTATAAATCGTGAGTTTGACTGTAGCCAGCGTAGGGGCCGAAATCAAGAACGCATCGTTTCTACCATCCCCATTGGGGGTAAATAGGTTTGGCGCTGCCAGATTATTGGCCACAAATACTCCTTCACCAGTGATCGTAAATGTATATGGGTTGGTCGCAGAATTATTAGCAATACTTACCGTAGCGGTTCTGGTACCTGCTGTCGTCGGGGTAAATACTACCTGGAAAGTAGTATTGCCGTTCGCGGCCACGGTAGCTCCTGTAGGTTGGGTTACCATAAACTCACCACTATTTGCCCCACTTATCGCCACAATTGGGTTACCATTCAATTGTAAATCAGCCCCGCCTGAATTGGCAATGGTAAAGGTCACCGCAGTACTGTTTTGGTTTACGTCTACATTTCCAAAGTTATAGTTTCCTGTACCAGAAACCAAGGCCGTCGTTCCCTGACTTACTGCCATTACTGGTGCATCTATTACCGTCAAATCCTGGGTAACATCAGCTGCCGCATTGTAGTTGGCATTTCCTGGCTGGCTGGCGGTAATCGTAGTGGTTCCTATTCCTACAATTGTAACTGTACTGCCTGATATGGTCGCTACTGCAGTGTTAGAACTGGTATAAGTCACCGCTAAGCCAGAACTCGCCGTAGCCGTCAGATCAAAAGGAGCCTCACCTATGGTACGACTGGCCAAAGCACCAAAGGTAATGGTTTGATCCGCTTTGTTGACTGTCAAAGTTTGAGTAACATCGGGAGCCGCATTGAAATTTGTATTTCCAGCTTGGCTTGCCGTTATGGTAGTCGTACCCACCCCAACTATGGTCACCGTATTTCCTGAAATGGTCGCTACTGCAGTATTAGAACTCGTGTAAGTCACGGCTAAGCCAGAACTCGCGGTACCATTGAGATTAAATGGTGCATCACCAAAAGTTTTGGTAGCATCAGCACCCAAAGCAAAGGTAATCGTTTGATCGGCCTTTGGCGTGGCAGTATTCGCTTCTGTACCAGTACTTTCAAAGGTGTTGGTACCTCCACAATCGTTGTAAGCAAATACTTTGAAATAATAAGTAATTCCCGAAGTCAATCCAGTAACCGTAATACCTGGATTAACCGAAGTACCTGCATAAATCACTTGTTCACCTGCTCCGGCCCAAGTAGTATTTGCGGTTGGCAAAGCACCATTTGTAAGAGTGGTAAAAGTATTGGAATTATTGATTTTGACTACATAACCAGCTGCTCCTCCTACTGGTGCCGTAAAACTTGTAAATGGAATGCTGTTAGCGGTAGCCGTACCTAACATAACACCCGTTACTGGGTTATTAGGTCCATTACACAGGGTGTAGGTTTCATCCGTACCTGGTTCAGCGCCCACAAAAGCATTGCCTACATCATCAGTAATAGAAACCCCTGCGGCAAAGTTCAGCCCGACAGTTCCATTCAACGTGGCTAAATCTCCACCAGAGACTAATACATCAAATAAACCAGGGCTCGCTTCTGTTACCGAAGTAATGGTAGCAGTGGTGCCAGTCACCTCAAAATCAGCCGCATCTACATTGATTACCTGCGTATCAAATGATACCCGGAAGGTTACCTGATCGGCTGAGGTAATCATGTTCGTAGGATTACCACGGGTAAAACTCACTATAGTAGGGGCTGTATTATCCAGTGTATAGGTTTCATCGGTAGCAGGCTCGGCAATCGTGAGGGTATTGCCAGCTGCATCTACGACGGAGGCTGTTGCTCTCAAATTCAAACCTACGGTTCCGTTCAGTGCAGCCATATCTCCTCCTGATATTTGTACATCATAAGTAGAAGCAGTGAGCTGAGTAACCGTAATCGTAGCTCCGGTTGGTCCAGTAGCCGCAAAATCAGCCAAATCTACTCCAGTGACATCTTCACTAAAGGTAGCCAGGAAAGTTACCTGATCGGCATTGGTTCGCTGGGTATTAGGCGTTTTGCGGGTAAAGCTTGTTACCGTTGGAGCCGTGTTGTCCAAGGTATAAGTATTTTCATTGGTTCCAGTAGGGGTAGTATTCACCAATGCATTATTGAAGCGATCTGTAATATCTTGAGTACTCCTAAAACTCAAGGTAACAGTACCATTTAGGTTGGTCAAATCGCCTCCAGAAATGGTGACTTCGTATGAAGTCGCTGATGCACTAGCCACAATAATGGAAGCCGTCGTGCCACTTACTTCAAAATCGTTCCCCCCTACGTTTACGTTTCGTACTTCTTCACTAAAAGTTACCCGATAGGTTAAAATATTAGCATTGGTAATAGCGTTTGTAGGTGTCTGGCGAGTAATACTAACCACGGTGGGCGCTACCGCATCTACCAATACTGCGGTGGTAGCTCCTATACTATTAAGCGCCAATACCGCATCGTTACCGATCGCATCTCTCAATGTTCCGCCATTGGCGGCCAGGGTTCCTACCACAACACCATCATTATCTGATTCCCCGGTTTGTACTGTATAGCGGAACAACAATGCATTCGTGCCCGAACCACTTACATAAGTAGCCTGACGTAACGTAGAACCAATCATAACCCCTAACTGAGGCGTGCCACCCGTCGTCACAACCGTCACGTTTTCACTGAAATTCACCGTGAAGTTTAAGTTTTGACCAGAGCCATAAGTCGCATTTGATGGAACAGTGACACTCGTCACCGTAGGTGCTACAGCATCTACCAATACCGCCGTGGTGGCTCCTACACTGTTCAAGGCCAGATTCGCATTATTGCCAGCCCCATCTCTTAAAGTGCCGCCATTCGCCGCAAGAGTTCCTACCACAATACCATCACTATCGGCTTCTCCGGCTTGTACCGTGTAGCGGAATAACAAAGCACCAGTACCCGAACCACTCACATACGCCGCTTGACGCAGGGTAGAACCAATCGTAACCCCTAACTGAGGCGTACCGCCCGTCGTTACAACCGTTATATTCTCATTGAAATTTACTGTAAATTCTAAATTCTGACCCGCAATGTAAGTCGCATTTGGCGGAACCGCGACACTCGTGACTACGGGCGCTACCGCATCTACTAATACCCCAGTAGTCGCTCCTACACTGTTCAAGGCCAAGTTGGCATTATTGCCAGCTCCATCTCTTAGGGTGCCACCATTCGCCGCCAAGGTCCCTACTACAACGCCGTCATTGTCAGTTTCCCCAGTTTGTATCGTGTAGCGGAACAATAAGGCACTCGTTCCCGAGCCACTTACATAAGTAGCTTGACGCAACGTAGAACCAATCGTAACCCCTAATTGAGGCGTACCTCCAGTAGTTACTACCGTTACATTCTCACTAAAATTCACCGTGAAGTCTAAGTTTTGACCATCACCATAAGTCGCATTTGCCGGAACAGTCACCGAGGTAACCGTAGGTATTACTGCATCTACCAAGACTGCCGTGGTGGCTCCTATACTATTCAAAGCCAGGTTAGCATTATTGCCAGCCCCATCTCTTAAAGTGCCGCCATTCGCCACAAGGGTGCCTACCGCAACTCCATCTGTATCCAATTCTCCGGCTTGTACCGTGTAGCGGAACAACAAAGCATTGGTACCCGAACCACTTATATATGTCGCTTGGCGTAACGTAGAACCAACCGTAACCCCTAACTGAGGCGTACCACCCGTCGTGACCACCGTTATATTCTCATTGAAATTTACTGTGAAGTCTAAATTCTGACCCGCAATGTAAGTTGCATTCGGCGGAACCGTGACACTTGTCACCGTGGATGCTACCGCATCTACCAATACCCCCGTAGTCGCTCCTATACTATTAAGCGCCAATACCGCATCGTTGCCAATCGCATCTCTTAAAGTGCCGCCATTGGCAGTCAAGGTTCCCACGGCAACACCATCATTATCTGATTCCCCGGTTTGTACTGTATAGCGGAACAATAAGGCATTCGTACCCGAACCACTTACATAAGTAGCCTGACGCAAGGTAGAACCAATCATAACCCCTAACTGAGGTGTACCCCCAGTAGTTACTACCGTCACGTTTTCACTGAAATTCACCGTGAAGTCTAAGTTTTGACCATCACCATAAGTTGCATTTGGTGGAACAGTCACCGAGGTAACCGTAGGGGCTACCGCGTCTACCAATACCGCCGTAGTCACTCCTACACTGTTCAAGGCCAGATTCGCATTATTGCCAGCCCCATCTCTTAGGGTGCCACCATTCGCCACAAGAGTTCCTACCACAATACCATCACTATCGGCTTCTCCGGCTTGTACCGTGTAGCGGAATAACAAAGCATTGGTACCCGAACCACTCACATACGCCGCTTGACGCAGGGTAGAACCAATCGTAACCCCTAACTGAGGCGTACCTCCCGTCGTTACAACCGTAATATTCTCATTGAAATTTACTGTGAATTCTAAATTCTGACCCGCAATGTAAGTCGCATTTGGCGGAACCGCGACACTCGTGACTACGGACGCTACCGCATCTACTAATACCCCAGTAGTCACTCCTACACTGTTCAAGGCCAAGTTGGCATTATTGCCAGCCCCATCTCTTAGGGTGCCGCCATTTGCCGCCAAGGTCCCTACTACAACGCCGTCATTGTCAGTTTCCCCAGTTTGTATCGTGTAGCGGAACAATAAAGCACTCGTTCCCGAACCACTTACATAAGTAGCTTGACGTAACGTAGAACCAATCGTAACCCCTAATTGAGGCGTACCTCCAGTGGTTACCACCGTTACATTTTCACTAAAATTCACCGTGAAGTCTAA
>DMXI01000122.1 GCA_003483885.1 Microscillaceae bacterium | reverse complement strand
GCAGCCTTAAAAGCCCTTCATTCCCCGACAAGTCGGGATTGTGAATTTTTGTATAGCCAAAAAAACGAAGCAAAAAAGGCCCCGATGCATCGGGATTGTGAACCATCGCTGTATTTTGTTGTTGCTAAAATTCACTCTATTACGCCGAAACTGCTCAAACATTCACTCGTACCTCGTTCAGTGATCAGTTTTCACGGCTTCATTTCGCAAATTTCTTAACGCCAACAAAATAAGGCGAAAATGAAGTCCCTGCTTTCCAAGTTAATATCTTCATAAACAATTAGTTATAGCCTATTTTTATTCAAATGCATTCATTATTAGGTGGACGCGCAGGCGCAAGGCGGGGTTTCCAAAATCTGTCAGGTAAGGTGTTAAGAATTAGTGAATTTCTTCTCCTGGTTTTTATTGATGTTGTTAGTATCCTAGTTAAGCCCCTCCTCCGTCCCTCAGACTCGCCCCACATTCACCGAATGTGGTCGTCCGAGGGGAGGAATGTTACTTGTGGTAGCTTCTCCGAGACTGTTTCTCCCCAATTGGGGAGAGTAAGAGGGGCTTTTGATGGTATTTCACAACACTCATTTTTATTACAGAACTCAAAAGGCTATATTACATAATAATCTGAGCTTCTGTCAATTTTTTAAGCACTGAATGGCTCCAAAAACACGGGGATTTTTTTTAAAATTCTGAACACCCTACCAGTCAGGTCTGGAGCTAAAACTAAAATATTATTTGGTTTAGCGTATACTATGAGACAGCCCTAGCAAAGAAAATTGTTTTTTCCCACCTCGGTTTTATACCTCTACAAATCAGGGTGAGAAGTAGTAGGGTAGAGTAAAAGTTTGCCATGACCCTTTAAAACAAATATTTGTGATTTCATAGCATGGGTGTTATCTTACTTTACATTATTCAATAGTAATCAAACGCTGATATTATGAAATGCATGACAACCCCAAGGTGGGTGATCACTCTCTTTTGCTTGTTGCTTGGATTTAACCTAAACGGACAAAATCCTCGAGAAATTGTCGCTTATGCTCCTGCTGTCCCTGATACTATTTATTACCCTTACCATAATGGCCTACAAATGATTGAGATTCATCATCTGGGACATTGGAAGAAACAAAAATTACTCTATGAGTCACAGTTTCAGTTTAGGAGTGCGTTTAGGCTTTACCCTATACGCTCACCCATTTCTAATGAATACTTTTTTAGAGATAAACAGGGGAATTTTGTAAAGGCATTTAATAGTTTTTGGAAAATAGATTCTTTGAAGCAATTTTTTAAAAAAAGTGTTGTAAAGTTGCGTTCTCGCAAAAATCACAGAATGAAATCTTATATGAGGCCATTGCCAGCAAAAGGCTATTATAAAATATTCAATGTTGGACATATAAAGTTCAAACATCAAACCCCTGTATTAAAGAAGCATACTTTTGGTGTACAACTTCTGGGATGGCAGCCTGATGTGAAGCTTCTCAAGCTTGATAACGTAATATATGAATATCCATACCGCTCCCAATCTTTAAATCGTATACCCGGAATTAGTTATAAGAATTATATAGTAAACCCACAAGATCTGTTATTTGGAATCATTGATATATCAGGAAAAATAATAGTGCCTGTCCAATATCAAGCACTTTTACTCGAGCAGGATTTAATATTTGCAAAGGGTAACGGCAAATGGGGAATTATTGATAAAAATAATGAGGTTTTATTCCCACTGGTTTTTGATGAAGTCATTCGAAGGTCGGAGAGACTGATGATTTTTAAGCAAAATGAGAAAGAAGTACTTGGTGTTTTCAATAGATGTGTTTTTAATTTAAATAATTTTGACAGAATAGAAGAGTATGAAGAATACTTGATGGTAATCAAGAGTGGTAAACAAGGTATTTTTACTAACCAAGGAAAACACATTATCCCCTGTGAATATGATAATCTTTCTTTCTATTATTCTGATCAAAGAAAAACTTTTTTTATAGCCCAAAAAGATGACCAATATGGTTTAATCAGCAACAAAGGACAAAGGTTAGTGCCTTGCCAATATACATCTGTTCGGTATGATGACCTGAGAAAAATATACCTCTTCAAAAAAGACAGGGTTGAATATAAGTTGAGCAAATCTGGAAAGATGGTACGAGACGATTAGCAATTTTTGATAAATAAAAATTTACTTTTCCTGTAACCATTTTTATAAGTTAGGGTTACTCATGAAAATATAGAAACGCATTTTTTCAAAAAAATAAAAAATTTGTTGAACGAAGTGTAATAATTGAACCGTGATTGCGTCTAATTCGTTAAACATATATTTTGCTTGAAAAAAAGCACCATAGAACCATTTTAAAAAACCATGAAAAGATTAAGTCTATTGCTATTGTTGGGCAGTATTATGCTCTCCAATCAAGTCCTTGCTCAAGCTGACATAAAGGGCACCATTAAAAACAAAGACGGTGAACCTGTGCTGGCAGCTGTTGTAGCGTTGCTTCAATCACCGAGCAACAAGTTTGTAAAAGCCGCCGTTACCCGCGACGATGGTACATTTATCATTAAACTGGTAAAGCCTGGTAATTACAAAGTGAAGGTTTCGGTGATGGGTTACAAAGACTTGGTTTCCAAACCATTTACCATGAGTAATGCCGACGTAACGGTACCTAACCTTACGCTGGATACTCAAATAGAAAAGCTTGAAGAAGTAACCGTACGAGCCGAAAAGCCTATGGTACAGGTGTTGGCTGACAAAACTGTGTTTAATGTAAGCAATACTGTAAATGCTGCAGGAAATTCGGGGTTTGAGTTATTAAGAAAAGCGCCAGGAGTAACCATCGACAACAACGACAATGTGATTGTAGAAGGGAAATCGGGCGTTTTGTTTTACATCGATGGAAAGCCTTCTGTATTGCGTGGACAAGACATGGTAAACTACCTCAAGACCCTCCAATCGAGCGACATCGAATCCATTGAAATCATTACCCAACCCTCTTCTAAATACGATGCTGAAGGAAACGCCGGAATCGTAAATATCAAACTCAAGCGAGATAAGTCATTGGGAACCAATGGAAGTCTTTTATTAGGAGCCACTGCGGGAGTATATGAGCGATACAATAGTTCGATTTCGTTTAATACCCGAGGTAAAAAGACCAGTTTTTATGGAAACTATAGTAATCGCCTTGGTCGCAACTTCAACTTCATTAACCTGTATCGTAGCCAAAACAACAACATTTTTGATGCCCGCACTCGAACTGTCAATGACAACAATAACCATAACCTTCGTTTAGGCTTTGATTACTACATCAATAAACAACACACGATTGGTATCATTGCTACGGGTAATTTCAATGATAGTTTTAGCAATAGCGATACCCGCACCCCCATCATCCCTGATGGTAGTACCAGCCCTGTACAAGTGTTGGTTGCTGAGAGTGATGGCCACAATACTACCTTGAATACTTACGGGAATGTGAACTATCGCTTTGACAATGGCAAGGGCAGAACTTTGAATGTAGACTTAGACTATGGTAGATATACCAGCGACCGTACCAATGTACAGCCCAACCGTTACTTTAATGGCACCGAAACCCAGGTAATTAGTGAAGTTATTAACTTTTTTGACACCCCTGTAAATATTGACATTGCCTCGGGACGAGTAGATTATACCCAAAACTTCCTGAAAGGCGTATTAGGGGTTGGAACCAAGTATTCGTTGGTAAGCACTAGTAACAACTTTCAGTTTTATGACCGCATCAATGGTGTAGATATCTTGAATACAGCGAACTCTAACGAGTTTTTCTATGATGAGCAAATTATTGCGGCTTACTTTAACTATAGCCGTCGCTGGAAAAACATGAGCTTGCAATTTGGTTTAAGAGTAGAAAACACGCAATCGGACGGAAGATTAGAGAGTAGCCAAGCCAGTGTAAACGACCAGGTTACACGTAATTATACTAATTTATTCCCAAGTGCTGGTTTGACTTACAAAGTAAACCGCAAAAACTCGCTGGCCTTGAACTATAGTCGTCGTATTCGTCGTCCGAATTACCAAACCTTGAATCCATTTGAGTATAAACTAGATGAGCTTTCGTTCCGCAAAGGAAATCCATTTTTGCAGCCTCAATACACCGACAATGTTAAAATAAGCCATACTTATAAATATACTTTGACTACTTCGCTGGGCTATAGTTTTATCTCTGATTTCTCAGCCCAGGTAACCGAAACTTTTGGCCCAGGTGATAACCGAAACTTTATCAATACCCGTAATGTAGCCAACCAAAGAATTATCAATTTAGGGGTTTCTTATCCAGCTAAATTGACCAAGTGGTGGAGCATTTATTTCAGCCTGAATGCGTTCTATAGTGATTTCGAGGCTACTAATCCAGTATTTATCGGTATTTCGCAAGAGACTGTAAACTTCTACGCCCAAAACACCTTTAAGCTGCCTGGTGGACTTACCGCTCAGGTTTCTGGTTGGTTCAATTCACCATCGTTATGGGGAGGTACTTACCGAGTAAGAAGTTTGGGAGCCTTGAACCTGGCCTTCCAGAAAAAACTGATGAACAACAAACTTACGGCTCGTTTGGCTTTCAACGATATTTTATATTCTTCTCCCTGGAATGCGGATACGCGTTTTCCTGACCTCACGATCCAAGGTAGTGGAGGCTGGGACAGCCGCAACGTAGCCTTTACTTTGTCTTATAACTTTGGCCGCAAGGAAATCAAACGCGCTCGCAAGCGTAAGACAGGTATTGAGAATGAAAAAGGCCGAATGGGAGGGAATTAAGCTAAGTGAAAAGTTAACAGTGAGATCCTTCCTACGTCAGGACAAGAATGAAAAGTGAGCGCGAAGCGATTTTAGGAGCAGGGAACAAGAGCGGCATGAAGCGAAAACTTGTCGAGTCCAGAGAGTTCTCTCCTGCTCTAAGTTCCGATTCCATCGGAGGTTAGGAGGGCTAGAGTGGTCATAAAAGCGTACAATGAAAAGTGAGCGTGAAGCGGTGACAAGCGAATCGTGGAAATAACTTATCTATTTATAATTGATTTACCACCTTTGTCTTTGTATAAAGATAAGGGTGGTTTTTGTTTTTTAGATTTGGGAAACTTTGGAGCAAAAGTTTTACGATGTATTGCAGCATTCACTGTCCTAAGCGAAGCTTAAGGAACTAATCAAACATTAATAATTCATCCATTCATAATTTATTAAGTAAGGATGCAAAATGAAATAACTATAAGAAAGGCAAACAAAAAGGATTTCGATGCTATTTATCAGTTTATAAATGAGTTAGAAGAAACCATTTTTAACGCTGAAGACCAAAAAAAAGCTTTTGAACAAAATATTTCAAACTCGAGCTTCATTTATTTGGTTGCCGAATTGAATGAGGAACCTATTGGGTTTATAAGCTGCCATGCGCAAGTTTTGCTACACCATGGTGGCCAAAAAATTGGCGAGATTCAAGAAATGTATGTAAGTAAAGAAAACCGAAAAATGGGCGTTGGGAAGAAATTGATTGATGAATTGAAAAAAGTAGCGCTACAAAATAGAATTGCTCAATTAGAGGTAACATCCAATAAAAAAAGGATTAAAACGCATCAATTTTATCAAAGGGAAAATTTTATCAATTCTCATGAAAAGTTTACGCTTGAACTTCACCCGCCCAGGGTTTAAGAACCCCTCAGGGTCGATTATTTTAAATGCCAATTTTACCACCTAATGGCGGTGAAGATGGCATTTGTGCTTATAAATTTGAGGAATATTTGAGGTAAATTCGTGGTGGACGATTGTTGGAAAACTAACTTTACCATCTTTAGTCTTACAAAAGATAAAGGTGGTTTTTGTTTTTGTAGGTTTAGGATTTTTTTTGAGTACATTTGTTCCATAAGCTAACCTAAACCTCAGAAAACCAATGCAATACCTCAGAGACCTACAAGACGAAGAGATTAACCAATTGTTGGAGTTGGGCGAAAACCTAAAAAACCAATTACAAGACTTCGAACAACAAGAGATCATCAGTAAAGCCAACCTTGTGGAGGGCATCCAAGCCATTTTGCAGGCACATTTACACCAAACCCGATTAGAGTTACCCATAGAGTTGCGCTCACGATTGGTTGCCGAAGCTTTTTATACTTTAGAAAACCTCATCAAAGCCTACATTGCTGTAGAGCAAGCCACTATGGTAACCTTGCCTATGCGCGCCGAAATGATTTTGAATGATAAGTATAGTTATACCGCCTTGGTAGATGATTTGGTAGAAGCCAATGCACTGGCCATTGCCGAACGTAAAAACATACTACCTACAACTCTGGAAGATGGAGAAAGTAAATATACCCTGGAGGAAATCAATGAGGCACTGCACCAATCCAACGAATATGCGGAGGTGGGAAGCTTTGTCAATGCTCTGGAGGCCATAGAGCACCTAGAAGCCATGATTGCAGACTTTGATCAATACCATATCCTGATCATTGACCGTCCCCTGATCCAAAACAACAAGGCCTTTGCGCTCTTCCGACTCAGCCGTTTAGACGAAGCACTTGCTTGCATTGATGAGCTTTTGGCTCAACACAAAGACTTTGCCTTGGGGCATCATACCCACGCCGAAATTTTGGATGCCTTAGGGCGTTATCAAGATGCACTAGAAAGTATGGACCGAGCCATTGCTTTGGACAATACCCCCGATAAAGTGGAATTTCGAGAAAGTATTTTGAAGAAGATTTCTGATGATAAATTATGAGTTATGAATTGATCAATTATTTTTCTATTGTTACGCCTTTGGCTTATTGCTACATTGTTTCGCTGCGCTTATTGTTTCATTGTTAGTTCCTTCGGCTACGCTCAGGACACGTGTTACGCCTTCAGCTAAGATGTTTAATTATAAATTATGAATGGATGAATTATAAATTAGTTCCTTCGACTACGCCCAGAATAAAGTTTTGCAAATATGAGAATTTTTAGTGCTCGATTGTTGCATTGTTAAATGATTCTGCAATGCGTCACAAAACTATGGACTATCAACCGTTGACTGTCGACTAAATAACTAAAAACTCCGAACTACCAACAGAATAATGATCGCTTCGCGCCCACTTTTCATTTTTCACTTTTAGCTTTTCACTTAATAAGCTGTGGACTAATTACTGCTTCACGCCATTTTTCATTTTACGTTTTACATTTTTCACTTAACTCCGCTTCGCGCCAACTTTTCACTTTTAGTTTTTCACTTTCTTGTCTTCAACCTACTCCAAATCTGGAACAATCCAAAAGCGCCCAATGCACAAACGATGGTGAGTACTAAAGCTGGAGTGGTATTGCCATAGAGCCAAAACCCGGTGGCAAACAAGGCGGTATAGACGGTGAGGCAACCTACAAACATGCCAGCTATCTCGAGGGGCAATTGCCACGCTGCGGCTTTTTGACTATCCTCAAAATCTTCCATCTTTTCTCTTACTTTAGCCCAGCCTGGCCCACCAGGGGTTGTCAAGGCATAAAACTGCTTCAGAGTTTCCATATTGGTAGGGCGCGTCACAAATGTAGCAATTAGCCAAGTGAGGGTTGTAAGGCCTACCCCCAGTAGTAATTGCCAATGGTCGGGTATTTTGTTAAAACCCAACGCAGGGTGAATAATTTGGAAATAAATGGCCAGGAAAAACGAGAAAAACATGGCTACAATTTCGGTGTAAGCATTGATGCGCCACCAAAACCAACGCAAGATGAAGATCAACCCGGTACCTGCGCCAATTTGTAGTAAAATATTGAAGGCTTGTAAGGCATTTTCCAGCAAGAGTGCAAATATTGCCGCCAAAGTCATCAGAATTACGGTAGACAAGCGCCCCACAGCTACCAACTCTTTGTCGCTGGCTTCGGGTTTGACAAATCGTTTGTAAAAATCATTGACAATGTAAGAAGAACCCCAGTTGAGATGAGTAGAAATAGTAGACATAAAAGCGGCAATTAAAGAAGCGACTACCAAACCAATCAAACCTGCTGGGAGAAATACCAACATAGCAGGGTAAGCTAAGTCATCCTTGACTACTTTGGGATCAATTGTAGGAAAAGCCTTTTGCAAAGAAGCAATATCGGGGTAGATCACGAGCGAAGCGAGGGCGATCAAAATCCAGGGCCAGGGACGCAAGGCATAGTGCGCCAAGTTAAATAACAAAGTAGCCCCCATAGCGTGTTTTTCTGATTTGGCCGATAGCATACGCTGGGCTACATAGCCGCCACCACCTGGTTCTGCTCCAGGATACCACACACTCCACCACTGTACTGCCAGTGGCAAAATAAAAACCGCAATTAAGTTTTTAGCATCATTAAAATCAGGCAATACATTGAGTTTGTCGGCTACATTTTCGTGGGTAAGCAAGTTGCCAAGGCCGTTGACCTGGGGAAGGTGCAATACCACATTTGCGGCCCACACCGCGCCAATCATCGCCAAACCAAACTGGATGAAATCGGTAATGATCACCCCTCGTAAACCACCTAACGAGCTGTAAACCACCGTTACTATAGAGGCGATCAATAAGGTTTGAATAGGAGAGAGGCCAAGCATCACACTGCCGATTTTGATCGCAGCCAACGAAACCGAGGCCATAATCATGACATTGAAAAATACCCCCAGATAAATGGCTCGAAATCCTCGTAAAAACGCGGCTTCCTTGCCACTGTAACGCAATTCATAAAATTCTAAGTCGGTTAAGACTTTAGACCTGCGCCAGAGCTTGGCATATACAAACACAGTAAGCATACCTGTAAGCAAAAAAGCCCACCAAACCCAGTTGCCCGATACCCCGTTTTGTCGTACAATGTCGGTGACCAGGTTGGGCGTATCAGCCGAAAAGGTGGTAGCCACCATCGAAACCCCCAACAACCACCAGGGCATATTTCTCCCCGATAAAAAAAACTCAGAAGTGTTTTTACCTGCTTTTTTGGATACCCACAAGCCAATGGCCAGTGATACCACAAAAAAAGCCACCACAATCGCCCAGTCTATTTCTTTTAATTGCATACAGTGTAATCAATTGGTTTAGTCAGTATGACGCTAAATTAGCTTTGAAATATGAGGAAAAAGTGGGGAATTCACAAAACACCAATGGTGAAATGTTATAAGGAGTGTTGTTCAATTTCTTTGTGAATAGCACGAATCTTTTCTTGCTGTGCCTTAGTTCTTATTTCTGTTTTCTCGAAGAAATGACCCTCAGGCCAAAGGAGTTGTGAGTCAATAGCGTTAGTTTCTAAATGAGGCCAGTCCTTTTTAGACGTATTTGTAAATGCCCAAATACGCCAGAAAACAATACTGAAACTCCACCAAGTCCAAGCCAAGGCAAAGCCTAGAATAGCACTTATTGGAAGTAGCCAGCCTTCAAGAAAAAGATACCAAGTGAGACAGGGTAACCCAAACATAAAGAGCATTACGGGAACATTGACAATTAATTGCCCAACAAGAATAACCTGTTTAATTGATTTCTTTTGTGACATTTTTTGAGGATTTTGATCAAACTTATTTTACTTTTTGAAAATGAGGAGAAAGCGGGGTATAAACAAATATTATCAAGAAGAAAGTCCTGAAAAAGAATGCTAGGCAAGCTTTTGAAATGTAATCCAGATAATGAAAATTTATAGGAAAAAGAAAAATGAAAAGATTGATTATAACTTTTTGGTTTGGATGGGTTCTTTTGGGTTGCCAAAGCGTCCCTGAGGATAAAGCAAATGTCCAGACTGTTGAAGAGGTCATTGAACAGCTGAATAAAACCCCATCTCCTGATGTGGTATCTTTTTATCCGACGGAAGGTAATGCTCTTTTTGATGACAAGAAAATTGCCTTGAAGATTTTGAAACCTAGACGATGTGTTTATCAATTTGATTTAGATATCTTTCCCTGGGAAGCACTCCAGCAAGCGTTTATCACTTCTAAAACCCTTACTATTACAATTTCGGCTACTTTCAAAGACGGTGACCATATGTATGATCGCCAGTTTCAGTTTCTGCCTGTGAAGCCTAATTCAATGCACTATCACATTAAAGTCAATATGTGTAATTTTGGCTATATTCATGGAACCGAAAAGGCTACTTTTAAGATTCAAGGCCATCTACAATCTGGCAAAGAGGTTTTTCAAACACTAATACATACACCTATGCCTCGCGAACTCGTGATTTGATCATAGGGGAGTGTATTGTTAAAACTTTTTTGCGGTCGGGTGCATCCTGAGTTTAAAGCTATTAATCAAACGCATGAGTCTTATGAAAACCTTGTCAAAATTTACTTGCCTGATTGTATTACTGGGGATGTTATCAACCACTATTATTCAGGCCCAAGCCAAACGCAAATTGAACACGACTTTGCAAAAAGAGCTACTCCAAATGCGAGAGATAGACCAAATTGCAGTGTATAAAAACTACATTTCGCCCCGCAAAGAAACAATGACCGAGCAGCAACGGAATGTCTATAAAGACAGTGTGTTTAAAGCCCATCTTAAAAGACTGGGAGAAATATTTGATCAATATGGTTTTCCTGGATACGATTTGGCAGGAGAGTCAGGATCACAAGCCTTTTGGCTGATGGTACAACATCTGGACGAATATGTGGGTTTTCAGCAAAAAGTCCTCAAGGCAATGAAAAAAGAAGTAAAACAGGGCAATGCCAATGGGCAAAATTTTGCCTACCTCACTGATAGAGTATTGGTAAATACGGGCCACAAGCAAAAATATGGTACCCAGGTTTTGTACGACAACAGCGTGGGCAAACCTTACCCCAAACCTTTACAAAACCCCAAAAAAGTAGACGAATACCGCAAAGCCGTAGGAATGGAATCTTTGAATGAGTACCTGAATGGGGTTGCGGAGTCACATTTTCAAATGAATAAGCAATTCTTTGAGTCCAAAGGAATCACCAAACCTTATCAGTACGAAACTACTAAAAAGTAAAACCAGCACATGCATCACTTACTTGTCTATTTGCTTGCATTGGGTGTGTTGGTAGGGTGTACTCCAGGCCAATCCACTGATATTGAAGATTTACCAAAGCTTCAATATGCGTTCTCTAAAGCCACTAAAGCAATACAACCTCAGTTGAAAGGGTACTGGAAATCTATTGGCCATGGCTATATTTTGGATGCCTCTGCCGATAGTATCCGTTTACACAGTTACACCAAGAGCTTTTGCTATAGAGAAAAAAACGACTACCTCGAACGCTTAATGAACTCTCAAACCCAATTCATTCAAAAAAACGATACGTTGAGTATTTTTTTAATGGATTTTGGCCCTCAGACAACCCATCTACAGTCTCGGAGGGATTTTGTAAGAATGAAGCAATTGCCTGAAAATCATTTGAGTTTTGATGAATTACAACAATTGCCTCCGCTAAAACTATTTGATTTGTTTATTGAAACTTTGGAAGAAAATTATGCTTTTAGCAAAGAAAGGAAGTTGGAATGGACAAAAATAAGAGAAGATCTTAGTAAGAACATTTCTGATAGTACCACACAGGAAGCACTATTTCAAATGATGGGCAAGGTCACCAAATCTGCCAAAGATCATCATACCAAGATTATTGCGCCAGACGGAAGGAGACTACAATACACCCGCACCCCTTCGGCGCAGTATGTAATTGATCTATTCCGTAAACAAACCGCAGTAGAACAACTCAACAAATATTTCGGATTGTACTTTGATACCAATTATAAAAATATTTCGGATAGTTTGCTCAAAGGCAAAGGACAAAAGGTGGCCAATAATAAAATAGAATGGGGAAGCCTCAACGAGCAAATTGGGTATATCCATATTCATTCGCTTACCGGGTTTGCGGATTCCAAATTGCCCCGAAAACAACATATAGACACCTTGAATTATTATATGGAGCGGATTGTAAAAAAATTGCAAGACAAAAAAGCGTTGGTGGTAGACATTAGCTTCAATTTTGGAGGGTACGATGCGGCAGGGCTTACCATTGCCAGTTATTTTACCGAAGTTCCTCAGCTAGCTTATCAAATACAAGTATTTCAACAAGGGCAATTTTACAACGAATCATCACTTTATGTACATCCTGCCAAATACACTCGTTTTACCAAACCAGTATATCTGCTTATGACCGATATTAGTCGAAGTGCCGCCGAAACCTTTGCCATGCAAATGAAGGCCATCCCTCAGGTAAAGTTAGTAGGAATGCCTACTTTGGGTATTTTATCAGATATGCTGGGGAAATCTATTGGGCCATTTTACTCGACATCCTCTAACCGAAAATACGTAGCGCCCGATGGCAAGGTATATGAATTGTCAGGCGTTCCACCTGATATTCCTTTGCAAGTATTTACCGCGAAAGATGTATTTAACAGCCATAAAAATGCAGTGAGACAGTTGGTAAAAATGATTGAAAAGAGTTTACAAGATTAGCATTGGTTAAAATATAAAACCCCGAATAACAACAAGTTACTCGAGGTCCATTATTTAATTGATCAATTGGTAATTCAAATCAGTCAATGCCCATCATATTAAAAGCTCCCCAATAAAGTGGATACTTATACTCGGCCTTGATTTCCTTTTGTGCTTCTACAAAAGCTTTGCGTTTGTCGCCAGTGGCCAACCATTTTTGGTAAAATTTGGTCATCAGTTTCTGGGTAGCATCATCCGATACTTTAAACAAACTCATAATGAGCATATCGGCCCCCGCCACCAAAAACGAACGTTGCAAAC
>DMXI01000121.1 GCA_003483885.1 Microscillaceae bacterium | reverse complement strand
TGCAGCTCAATTTCAAATACAAAAAGAGCTTGTTTTATGCCGAAACCATTCAACAACATCTTCAATATTTTGGGCAGTTATTGGAGGAAATCATCAGCCAACCTACCCAAGTAGTGGCCCAATTATCAGACTTACCTGAGGCCCCCAAACAATACCCAACCTTGCCCGATACTACCGCCGAATACCCCCAAGAGGAATGCATTCAGGAGTTGTTTCAGGTGAATGTGGCCAAAAATCCGACCCAGAAAGCAGTGATTGCCCCTGAAGGTGAACTAACTTATCAGGAATTGGATGATTTGAGTGGACAACTGGCACACCAACTGATAGAAGCAGGGGCCACCCCCGATACATTGATAGGCCTGTGCTTGCCTCGTTCGCTGGATATGATTGTAGCTGTGATGGGAATCCTAAAAGCAGGAGCCGCTTATGTGCCTCTGGATGCCGCCCATCCTGATGAGCGCTTGAATTATATGCTGGAGGATGCTGACCTAAAGCTTTTGGTGACTTGCCAACCTTTGGAAAAACGTTTGAAACAAGTACCCGCCAGCCAACATTGCCAATTAGTGTTTACTGATTTGCTGGAAGAGGGTGTGGATGAATCTTTTGCGAAAGCGCATCAGGTGGTGTCCTCTGATAGCCTGGCTTATATGATCTATACCTCGGGTTCTTCGGGCAAGCCCAAAGGGGTGATGATTCATCACAAGGGGGGGGTTAATCATAGTTATTCGACTATTCGTCAGTTTGGTTTTACACCTAAAGATAAAGTGCTTCAGTTTGCCAGCGTAAGTTTTGACGTATTTGCCGAAGATGTTTTTCCCACTTTATTGTCTGGGGCTACTCTGGTGTTGTTGGACGATGAAAAATTTATTGATCCAATCTACATAAAGCAAACCATGCAGCAGCACCAGGTTACTTTGGCTAACTTCCCTACCGCCTATTGGCATATGCTTGCTACGATGAGCTTTCAGGATACTTCGTTGCGGCAGGTGATTATTGGTGGCGAGCAAGCCGAGATGGAGTATTACCAGCAATGGCGCTCGAATAACCCTGATTTGCCCGTAATCAATACTTATGGGCCGACCGAAACGACCATTTCGGTGGCGTATTATCCTATGAATGAAGATACTACCCAATTGGCTCATATTCCGATTGGAAGGCCCTACCAAAATACCCAGTTGTATGTGCTTAATGAACAACTAGAGCAAGTACCCATAGAAGCTACTGGAGAATTATACATTGCGGGCGATGGACTGGCTCGAGGATATTGGAAAAACGAGCAATTAACCGAAGAAAAATTTATTGAAAATCCTTTTACTCCAGGAACTCGCCTGTATAAAACCGGAGATAAAGCCCAGTGGAATGCCGAAGGGCAATTGGTTTGCCTGGGGAGAATAGACCAACAGGTGAAGATCAGAGGATTTAGGGTAGAATTGGGCGAAATAGAGCAAGTATTGGCTACTCATCCTTTGGTAACTCAAGTGGTGGTAGTGGCGCAAAAAGTGCATCAAAATCAGCAGCTAAAAGCCTTTGTCACCGCCAAAGAAACCTTAGACGATCAAGCACTTGGCGCTTATTTGAAAGAGCGATTGCCTGAATATATGGTACCAGCCGATTTTGAAAAAATAGATCAATTTCCGTTGACAGTAAACGGCAAAATAGATCGGAAAAAGTTGGCGGAGTCTTTACCAAAGGCAGTGCAAACTGCCCAACCGAAAGGGCTAAATGAAATAGAGCAAGCGCTGCTAGAGCTATGGCAAAGCAAACTGAGTGCTCCTAACTTGGATGTAGAAGATAATTTCTTTGATGTAGGAGGACATTCGCTGTTGGGTGTGCAACTGGTACACCAAATGAACCAACGCTGGAAGGATAGCAATCTGCAAGTGCTGGATTTGATGAAAGACCCTACCATTCGGGGGGTAGCCAGGAAAATCAGCGAAAGCTTGACCCCAGCCACAAATCAACCCAATAAGAATCCTTATGTGATTACCCTGCGAGCCAGTATTCCTACTTTTATTGTACCTGGAATGCCGGGTTTGAGCGATAGCTACTTGGAGTTGGCAGAAAACCTGCTTACCGATGGCCCAGTATACGGCTTGCAAATGAAGGGCTTTGTACAGGGAGAACCTGCCCAAACGGTGGAAGAAATGGCGGCCCACAACATTGAGTGTATTCGGCAAATTCAGCCGAAAGGCAAAATCAATTTGTATGCCCATAGCTATGGGGGTACAGTGCTGTACGAAATGTTGCGCCAACTAGAGGGAACTGAGCTGGAGGTCAGAGACATTGTATTGATGGATTGTGGCATATTACCAGATTCGGGAGAGCCTATGGGTGATGATACAAAGGAGCAATCGACCTTGAATCAGGAAATGGTGAGTCGATTTTGCAAAGTTATGCTGAGTAATGCAGGAATCAGCGATGCTCAAGTACTGGCTGAAGTAGATGCCATTTTGGAAGAAAACGCTCCTGAGCGTTGGAAGGCAAAAATGGTAACATTATTTGTACGCCTAAAGATGGGAGGAGATGCCAGCTTCCTGACTAAGATGTGGGAAGTAGTAGAAACCTCGTTGGGGGTGAAATATGCTTACGATGCCCCTCAGTGGAATCACGCGATCAAGTTTGTAATTGCCGAAGAAAGCAAGGAATGGCTCGGTGCTCAAACCTGGGATGATTATTACGCAAAAGTAGAAGTGGTGTATGCTCCAGGTGGCCACCACACCATGCTTACCAAGGAAAACTGCCAGCAATGGCTTGGTTAATTGTAGATTAATTGGAAAACTGAGTATAGGTGTTGCGCTTTTGGTGCAGCACCTTTTTTGATATAGCCGTGTTCTGTATAGAATAAAGCAATGGATTATGTACCCTTAAATCAAGTTTTTTGTTGGAAATACTTGCATGAATCCGTTTAAAAAAATATTTTTAGACTAAAATACTAAAATAGTCTATAAGTCTGAAATCGTATGAATAAAAAAGTAGCATTGGTACTATCGGGAGGAGGCGCTAGAGGAATTGCCCATATTGGGGTAATAGAGGAGCTGGAAAAGCAAGGGTTCGAAATTACCTCTATCGCGGGTACATCCATGGGTTCGTTGGTAGGAGGGGTGTATGCATTGGGCAAAATGAAAGATTATGCCGATTGGATGAAAACCTTGGACAAACGAAAGGTTTTCCAATTGGTGGATTTTACCTTGAGTATGCATGGCATTGTAAAAGGTGACAAAGTGCTCAATAAAATGAAGGAGTTTATTCCTGATATGCGCATAGAGGATTTGGAAATAGCCTATAGTGCCACTGCGTTTGATTTAACCACTAATAAAGAGGTTGTGTTTACTTCGGGCAGTATTTATGAAGCCATTCGTGCTTCTATTTCTATCCCTACGGTGTTTACTCCAGTGTATAAAGAGGAATCGGTGCTGGTAGATGGTGGTGTAGTGAACAACATTCCGTTGAACAATGTGAAGCGTTTGCCCAACCAGGAAGATCTATTG
The DNA here is from genome assembly GCA_003483885.1 of Microscillaceae bacterium. Classification (GTDB taxonomy): domain Bacteria; phylum Bacteroidota; class Bacteroidia; order Cytophagales; family Microscillaceae; genus Microscilla. The sequence goes on along the minus strand of DMXI01000121.1, from coordinate 4,650 downwards.
ATAGCAGTAGATGTAAATGCTGATTTGCCTGTTCCTGCTGAATTTTTGGCGCTGAAGAAAAACAATGCTGCCGAGCAAAAACGAGAGTCGGTGTATCAGAAACGAGTGAAAGAGTTTCGGGAACGACTGCCTAAATTGAGCTTGCCCACAAACACTAAAAGCAACAATCGCCTCAATTACTTTGAACTCATCAATCGAACGATTGGGGCTATGATTAATCAAAATTCTTATCACGTGATGCAAGATTATCCACCCGACTTACTCATCAATGTATCACATGTGGCTTGTGGTACTTTTGATTTTTTTAAGGCAGAAGAAATGATCGAAATGGGACGGTTTGCGGCCCAACAACACCTGGAGAAATTATAAAAAGTGTTTTTTTATGAACAAAACTTGGATTACTGCGTACAAAAAATTACTTTTGGACTGAAAAACAAATTCGGTCGATAATTCTATTTCAATACTAAATGCAAAGAGACGAAGAAATACAAGCGCTTATTCTAAAAAATGCCAAGGGACTTTTTCAACATTATGGGTTGAAAAAAACGACCATGGAAGACATTGCAAAATCTTCGGGCAAAGGAAAAAGTACCTTGTATTATTACTTCAAGAGCAAAGATGAAATATTTGAGGCGGTAGCCAAGCAAGAGATGGAGGCTTTTATCAAAGAATTAAAGGTAGAAGTGGTGAAGGTATCGCACGTGCAAGATCGACTTAAATTGTTTTGTAGCCTTGGTATCAGGCAGTTAAGGGAAAAAGTAAACCTATACCAGATTGTGTTTAGCGAGCTAAGCAACCAAATGGGTTTGATGCACGATTTGCGCGAAAAATTTAAACATTTGGAAATTGATTTTTTAAAGCAAATTTTGCTGGAAGGCGTAGAACGGCAAGAAATCGCTATGAATACCGAAGACGTGTCTTGGTTTGCCGATATTCTTTCAGCGTCCTTGCGTGGCTTGGAGCTTCATTTGGTATGGTTTGAAGATTACCCTGATCTGGAATCAAAACTAGAGAAGATGATTGATATGTTTTATCATGGTATAAAAGTTTCTCCGACCTGATAAAATAAAGAATAGATTTAGATGAGGAACATCAGGCATTTTTTTTAACTAAACTTCGACTAAAAATCTAAAATAGTCGATTAGTCAATGGGGACCATTTTTTTTGAATGGTTTTCGACTAAAAAACTAAAAGAGTCTATACGTATAAATTAAATACAACAGCATATGAACAACTTAAGAGTACAACTAAGAAACCAATGTTTTGATTATTTGAAAAACCTGGAAGATGAGGCAAGTTTGGCCCCTAATCATGTAAATTTGGCGGCTTTGCGCGAAATATTGTATCGTGCTGCTTATGCCAATCAACCGACAGGCGCCATCAGTATGCAGCAACTGGATTGGCTGACACAAGTGACGTTGGGCTCACTCATTGAGCTATGGTGGGCGTCAGAAGTAGACATGGAACAACAGCTAGATGCTATGTTAGATATTTTATGGTCAGCAGTGAACGATTGATATTTTTTTGCGATTAATTAGACCAAAAAACCAAATTAGTCTATAAGTGTTAAGAGCTATTTTAGTACACATTTACAATACGATGTATACTCAAGATACTAGTGCTTCATTGGCATCAAAAACGCAATACAATTGCTCATAAAAAGAGAACTTATTGCAAATGGGCACCATAGGGTGAATGAATGATATTTTTTTGCCATTGATTAGACCAAAAAACCAAATGAGTCTATAAGTATTGAGAACTATTTTAGTACACATTTGTAATGCGATGTATACATTCAAGATACTAATACTTCACATTGTTTCATTAGCATCAAAAACGCAATGCAATTGCTGATAAAAAGAGAATTCATTGCAAATGAGCACTATTAGATGAGCACCAGTAGAAACTAGCACATATTAGAGTCATTGTTGGTATTTAAATGAAACATGCCAACAATGCTATAACTGAGAAATCAAGATATTTTATACGCATAATTCGACTAAAAAACCATAATAGTCTATAAATCTAAACCTTTTAAACAATGAAAAAAGCGAGCAATTACTTCCTCTTGGCACTTTTGGCAGGAGTCATATGGAGTTGCAGTACCAAAAACCAACAAACAAGCCAGGCCAAGCCTCGGATAAAGACAAATCAACAGCCTATCAAAGTAACTGTAGCCAAAGCCACGCTGTCGCCAGGAGAAGATAACCTGACCTATAGTGGTACCATTGAGCCTTCTACTTCCATTCCGTTGAGCTTTTTGATGCCTGGTTTGGTCAAAGAAATTTATGTAAAAGAGGGACAAGCGGTAGCCCAAGGGCAAATGTTAGCCCGCTTAAGTCAGCAAAGCCAACAAAGTGGTTATGCCTTGGCGCTGGCCAAACAAAAACAAGCCGAAGATGCCTACAACCGCCTCAAGCCGGTGTACCAAAATGGAAGTTTACCCGAAATAAAATGGGTGGAAGTAAAAACGGGTTACGAACAAGCCAAAGCAGCTACAGCCCTGGCCAAAACCAATCTGGACAATGGCGATTTACGAGCTCCGGTAAGTGGAGTAATTGGCAGAAAAATGCTCGAGCCAGGTATGACCGCAGTGCCCGGTACACCTGTGTTGCAATTGGTCAAGCTCAACCAATTGTCTGTAAAGGTGCCTGTGCCCGAAAACGAAATTAGCCAAATCAAAAAAGGACAAACTGCCACTGTAAAGATTGCCGCTCTACAAGACAAAACTTTTGAGGGAGTAGTGACCGAAATAGGGGTGATGGCCAATGCGATTTCGCGCACTTATGATGTAAAAATTACGATCAACAACACCAAAAACGAGATCAAGCCTGGGATGATGTGCAATGTGTCGCTTTCGCAAAAACAAGCTGAAAAACTACTGGTACCTTACCAGGCAGTGTCCAATGATATTGAGGGAAAAACTTTTGTATATGTAGTAGATCGCAAAACGATGGAGGCCCAAAAACAAGCTGTAAAAATTGGGTTGTTTCATCAAAACAAGATTGAAGTATTGGCTGGGTTAAAAAATGGCCAACAAGTGGTTGTAAGGGGTAAACATAAATTATCGGATCAGGCCAAAATCAATATTCAGTAAACCTTTCCAACAACATCAGAAATTAGTCTATAAGAAAATGAAAGACTCAAAAGAAACCCCCACACAAGGAGAGACTCAGCTTCCTTTACGGCGCAAGATCAATTTGATTGAAGCAGCCATGAAGTACAAAGAAATTAGCCTGATTATCACGGTTTTGCTGATGGCGCTGGGAGGGTATGCCTTATTGAACATGCCACGTCAGGAGTTTCCACAATTTACCATTCGCCAAGGATTGGTGATAGGGGTATACCCTGGAGCTTCTTCCAAGCAAGTAGAGGAGCGCATGACCACCGAGGTAGAAAACTATTTGTTTGGTTATCAGGAAGTAAACAAGCTCAAAACCTATTCTATTTCCAAAGAAGGAATGATGATTATGTTTGTGGAGTTGCGCGATGGGGTCAAAAATCCCGATATGTTTTGGTCTAAGTTGCGCCACGGATTAAACGAACTGAAAAACCAGCTTCCACCTGAAGTATTGGCCTTGATTGCCAACAATGATTTTGGCGATACCTCGGCTTTACTGCTGACCATTACGTCTGAAAAACGCACCTACAAAGAGTTAGAAGCTTATTTGAAAAAAGTAGAAAATGAACTGAGAAAAATTGAGGGAGTTTCTAAACTTAAGCACTTTGGCTTGCAGAAAGAACAAGTACTGGTGCATATCCAGCCCGAAAAGCTGCAAAATTTCAACATCAAACCCATCACGGTACTGTCAGCTTTACGCACTGAAGGTACTGTAAATTATGCTGGGAATTTGGACAACGGCAATATGACGATGCCGTTGCATTTGCCGGCGCGTTACCAAACCGAAAAAGACCTGGCCAACCAAATTATTTATGCCGATCCGCAAGGCAACTTGATTCGCCTCAAGGATGTAGCCCGCATCGAACGCCGTTACAAGACACCTGATTCATTTATCAAATACCAAGGGGCCAAGTCGTTGTTGCTATCGCTCGAGATGCAACCTGGAAACAACATTGTGCAATTTGGCGAGGCCGTGGACAAGGCCTTGGCTAAAGCCAAAGCAAAGCTACCCAAAGATGTGGAAATGTCGCGTATTGCCGATATGCCTAATGTAGTAGACCACGCCATTTCTCACTTTATGAAAGAATTTGGTATTGCGGTACTGGCGGTTATCGTCGTTACGATGTTGTTGTTACCGTTTAGGGTTTCGGCCGTAGCCGGAATCACCATTCCGATTTCTATTTTGATCACTTTGGGCATCTTGTCTACGATGGGCATTGAGTTACACACCGTATCATTGGCAGCTTTGATTGTGGTATTGGGAATGGTGGTAGACAACTCCATTGTCATTATTGATAATCATCTAGAGAAACTAGATCACGGCGAAAGCCCCTGGAATGCAGCCTGGAAAAGTGCCACTGAACTGTTCTTGCCAGTATTTTCGGCTACGTTGGCCATTGCTGCTTCCTATTTCCCTTTGATGTTCTTTTTACGAGGCACCGCAGGTGATTTTATTCAATCTTTCCCAATTACGATTGCCATTGCCTTGGGCGCTTCTTTGCTGGTAGCAGGTTTGTTGGTGCCTTATA
>DMXI01000241.1 GCA_003483885.1 Microscillaceae bacterium | reverse complement strand
GTTTTCTGAATCCAGAAAGGGTATCGATGCCTGATGTGGATATTGACTTTGATGATGAGGGACGACAGGATGCGATCAATTATGTAATTGATAAGTATGGTAAAAATCAGGTAGCTCAAATTATTACCTATGGTACAATGGCCGCCAAAATGGCCATCAAAGATGTAGCCAGGGTACTCGAGTTACCTATTCCTGATTCTAACAAACTCGCCAAATATGTTCCTGATAAGCCTGGAACTAAACTTAAAGATGCTTTTGCCGAGGTTCAGGAATTGAAAGATATATTGCATGGACCTGATAGCAATCTGGAAACCCAAGTATTGAAACAGGCCAAAATTCTGGAAGGCTCGGTGCGAGGTACGGGTATTCACGCAGCGGGGGTAATTATCGCTCCTGACGACTTGCTCAATTACATTCCAGTTTGTACATCCAAAGATGCGGACTTGCTGGTAACCCAGTTTGACGGAAAGGTGATTGAGGATGCAGGGATGCTGAAGATGGACTTTTTGGGTCTGAAAACCCTTACCGTTATCAAAGATGCCCTGCGAATGGTCAAGAAAAATTATGGCATCGATATCGATATGGATAAGATTCCATTGGATGATCAAGCTTCGCTAGAATTATATCAAAAAGGGGAAACGGTAGGTACGTTTCAGTTTGAGTCGGAAGGAATGCGGATGTACCTCAAGCAACTCAAGCCTACCAACATTGAAGATTTGATTGCGATGAACGCCCTTTATCGCCCTGGCCCGCTACAGTTTATTCCTAACTTTATTAACCGTAAGCACGGTCGCGAAGAAGTAGAATATCCGCATGAATTACTGGAACCCATTCTGAATAATACTTACGGAATTATGGTTTACCAAGAGCAGATTATGCAAACGGCTCAGATTCTGGGAGGTTATACCTTGGGAGGCGCTGACTTGCTTCGTCGGGCGATGGGTAAAAAGAAGATTGAGGAGATGGATCGCCAGGAAGTGATTTTTATGAAGGGGGCTAAAGAAATTCACAATATCCCTGAAGAAAAATCCAAAAAGGTATTTGAGATTATGAAGGAGTTTGCCAAGTACGGTTTCAACCGTTCGCACTCGGCAGCTTATTCAGTAGTGGCTTACCAAACAGCTTATCTCAAAGCCAATTACCCCTCAGAGTATATGGCCTCGGTGCTTACCCACAATATGAACAACATCGACAAGGTGACTTTCTTTATTGAGGAAACCAAAAACATGGGCTTGGAAATTTTGGGGCCAGATGTGAACGAAAGTGAGGCCAGTTTTACGGTAAACCCTCTGGGGCAAATTCGCTTTGGTCTTGGAGCGGTAAAGGGTACAGGTGATGCTGCTGTAGAAAACATCATCGAAGAACGCCAAAAAAATGGTCACTTTGAAGATATGTATGACTTTGCTCGCAGGGTAAGTTTGCGTACAGTTAACAAAAAGTCTTTTGAATGTTTTGCTCAAGCCGGGGCTTTTGACAACATGGGTAAACTCCACCGCGCGCAGTTTTTTGCCTCTATGCCCAATGAGCAATATAATTTCCTGGAGAAAATTATCCGATACGGAAATGCTTACCAAAAAGAGATAGAAAATGCCAAAACTTCGCTCTTTGGCGATAGCGGGGCGGTAACCATTGCCACCCCAAAGGTTCCACAAACAGAAACCTGGAGTCAACTAGAAAAGCTTAGTCGCGAAAAAGAGGTGGTAGGTTTTTATATGTCAGGGCACCCATTGGATCGTTACCGGGCCGAGATGAAGCAATTTTGCAAGTGTACGCTTGATAAAATTGATAAGTTTCCCAACCAGGAAATTACGGTGGCGGGTATCATCACCAAAAAGGAATTACGCCAAACTAAAACTGGTAAACCTTTTACTTCTTTTTCAATAGAGGATCACAAAGGCGCTATGGATATGGCATTGTTTGGCGAAAGCCACGAAACCATTGGGGAATTGATAGAGGTGAATAAATTGGTGCTTTTGACCGGAAAGGTGCAAAAACGCTATGGTTCGGAAGATCGCTTTGAACTACGTCCTTCGCAGGTGAAACCGCTGGAGGAAATGCAGGAAAAGATGTGCAAAGGGCTTTCTATCAAAATTGATATTGCCAAGCTCAGTGAGGACTTGATCGGGCAAATGGAGCAGTTGGTACAAGAAAATAGCGGAGAACACGAGCTCAAGATCTGGGTGTACGACTTACAGGAAGATCCGGTGATGAAGGTAGAACTCAATTCCCAGAAATATAAGATTCAAGCCGATGAGCGCTTGATGCAAAAGTTTGAGGCCATTGAACTACAATGTGAAATGGTGTACTGATTCGTACTCAATTTAAAAGATTAGTTTTAGGGCTTGGGTAGTTACTCAAGCCCTTTTTTTATTACTTTTTTTGGCCGTTTATAATCTCATAAATCTCCTGGGAGATATGGTGTACATTACGATGCTTTTGGTTGGTGAGCACTACAATTGATAAGTCTGCTGGTTTAAAGTATCGCACGAGGCATTCATAATTCCCATTAGAGCCGTGATGAGCGTGTTCTACTTCTTTGTTCTTGTCATCGTATATCACATTACCCAAAGGAGCCTGAAATTGGGCAGCTGGTTGATACTTCTTGGCCAAGTGTCTCAAAGATCGTTCGCTTATCACCTCAAAATGAGACAGTTTACGAAACCATTGATGCAAGCTTTGAGCAGTCGCAGCAAATAGTAAACTTTTGGCAGACATCTTATATTTGTCCTCTACAAAGCTGGAGTTAAAAGGCAGGGCCATAGATGATTTATCTTGATAAGGGTAATGGTTTTTCAAGACAATTCCTGGCAAATTAAATGGCTTTAAAATATGTTTGGTCAAGTATTGGTCAAAAGTTAAACGAGCAATATTTTCTACTACTTTCATTAATAATAATGGGCTGCAGTTGGTATATAAATAATCGCTACCAGGCTCAAAACGAAGCTTTTTAATACTTTGAATGTGGGCAAAAAGGTCTTTTTCGGTAATACTTTTACCACTACTGAAAAGCGTTCTCCATCCAACTTTTGGCAGGCCACTGGTGTATTGTAATAAGTTTTTGATGGATATTTTGGCTCCCCAATCAGGTAGATCGGTAATATACTGACTAGCTTTGTCTTCTAGTTTTAGCTGTTTTTTTTCATAGAGTTGCATGATGGCTACTGCGGGAAATTCTTTGTAAACCGAGCCTATCCCAAACTTATCTTTTTTAGTCAATAGCGCACTTTTACTTCCATTGGCGTAACCAAATGACTTTTCATAAATAGTTTTCCCATTTTTGACCACCAATATATTTCCATTCAGTTTCCCGTCTTGGTATTTTTTCTTTAGCAACACATCTATTTTAGCTTTTATTCCTTGACCAGCCACTGGCGTTTGGTCCGTCGTGCCTTTTAGGTTTTGTCCCGATAAATTACTGGTAACTAATAGCGTTATCAACACTCCAAAAGTGGTGTACTTACAATGCTTCAACATATGATTTTTTGTTTTATTGAATATCAAACTTTTTACATTTCTCATTTGCCGACCAAGGGGTGCCAAGATGAGGAAAAAAATTTGAACAGGGTAATAATTCTTTTTCACTTGATAGCTACTCATTACCCAAACCTATCTATCTCTCCTCAACTCCCTTTCTAAGTCGAAGCTTTCTTGTATAAATAACATTTTTTGGGATTAAGATAATGCCATTTTTTTGATTTTTTCCCTCACCATAAATGCAATTATTTGGTAGCATCAAACGGAATAACTGTTTGAAAATAACATACTCAACGGCCTATCTTTCAACAGTATAGGCAATAAAATAAATATTGTTATGGCAACCAATAAAATTATTGTGCTCATTCCAGGTACTACTGGAAGCACACTGGTCAAGAAAGATCAATCTTACCATCCGCTCATTACTCAATGGCCAGCCAAGGTAATCGCTTATGCCAAGCTCGGGCTAAAGGCTGCGGCTCTTAAAGTACTGGAAGATCCTTCTTTGGTAGCAGGCCAGCCCATTATGTATGGGTTATCTGCTCCTACTGCTTACCACGATTTCATTCATTATTTTGAACACTTGTATGATTTTGAAAGCAAAAACTTCAGAGAACTGGATGATTTAAAAGGAACACTTCCAAATAGATTACTAGTAGCATTTGCTTATGATTGGAGAGTAAACAATGAACAGAGTGCTTTGGAACTTCAAAAAACGCTCAATGAGATTGATTCAATATACAAAAATGACTACGAGGTGTATTTGGTAGCACATAGTATGGGAGGCATCGTAGGAAGGTACTACTTGGAAACCGGGATTGCAAAAAAGGACGCTGTTTATAATCACATTTCGGCATTTATTACCCTTGGTACTCCTCATCTTGGTGCTCCTCTGGCGCTCAATGCTATCTTGGGTAATATGCAGAAATTCAGTTCCATTGATTTAGGCACAGATATACAGCAATTTGTAGATGACAGCCGCTACCCTTCTACGTATCAGTTGTTACCATTGGCAGATGATCATTTCGTTGAACAAGGAAACGAAAAATATAGCGTGTTTAGCGAAAGCCAACCAAATGTGAATCAAGTATTGATCAAAGATTATTCGGCAAACGCTCAAAATTTTGATGCGGCCAGCGAAATGTTTGCAAAACTGAGCTATAAGTATTCCTCTACCATTCCTTATTATCTTATGGTGGGCAAAGACAATCAACAAGGTACTCAACTTACCTACACTTATACCACAAAAGGCACCATATCTCCCGATCCGGGAAAATTAAATATGGGAGATGGTATTGTTCCCATGAGTAGTGCAGCTTTTGAAGGATCAGGTGTGCCTTCTCGACAAGTATTCTATTTTGAAGGGGGAAAACCGAATGTTCCATTTCACCTTGATTTGCCAGGAGATCAAAATATACAGAAAAAAATTGCCGGTTTAATGTCCTTATAACCAAATGATCATAAACAATGGCAGCAAAGGAGGGTAAAACAAAAATGGGCGATGCCTGACTGTTGTTTTCACAGAAACTCATCGCCCAATTTGCTATATTACACTTAAAATAATTTAACCCTGTATATTGTAAATCAGCGTACTATTTGATTACTTGTTTACGTTGGCACAACTCATTTCATCTTGATTGTCCCATTTGTAAATATATACCCCACCATAGCGGCCACCTCCTAAGTACTCTTTCCTGGCATCTCCTTTGTATCGGTAGCATTTTCCGTCTTTTCCCTTTACAGCAATCGTTGCATTCAAAAACTGATACCTGGGCAAACTGGTATATTTATTTTTAGCTACCCCCCAGCCAGTAGAATTAATTACCACTCGCATCACCTGGCCTTTGTTGGCAAACGCTTGTCGAGCTAATCCCTCTATTCGAGCATTACGCATTCCAAGATTGCCCATTGTTCGGCTATCCAATACCTGTTGCCATACCTTGGCTTGGTACGCTTTGTAACGTCCACTACTAATGTATTCCTCAAATTTTTTCTTCTCTTGAGTTAATTTTTGTCGGATTTTATCCAACTCAGTGTTTTTAGTTACACAAAGCTTTTCCAGGGCATCCACCGATTTCAAAATATCATTTAATTGATTGATGCAATTTTCAGGACCTTGCTGCCAAGGTTCATCAAAATCACCTTCATTCTTTTTATAAGAGGCTTTCACCGCTTTATCAGCAACTTTTGTCATTCGAGGTACCATTTGCTCAGATGCAGTTTTGTTATAAAACTCATCACATTTGGCAATCATCTTATCCGTATATGATGAACGGTTACCACTTGCTGTGTACGCTTCTTTTTTCTTTTTATAAGCAACATACTTTACATCTTCCGCTGTTTCAATAAACTTCTGGTCCGTGATATACATCTCACTGACACGCCTTAGCTTACCACTCCAGCGATAAAATAAGTTCTTATAATCTGAGGTTGCTTTCGCTCCGCCTATGGCTTTTTGATACTGTTGCAAAAGCTGGGTATACTTTTCCTCGTGTTTTTTGTAATAAGGTTTCTTAGACTCCGAAGCATCTGCTTTTAGTTTGTCCAAACGTTTTCTGATGCTTTTAAAATACCCCTCTATCCAGGTTCTTCCACGAGCAAAATAGTCTTTTTCCCATCCCTCTTTAGATACCGTTTTTTCAATATTGGCCAACTTAGATTTGGCAGATTCATGCGCTCGAGAAATAGGGTCTCGGTCATTTTGTACTGGTTCGCCATCCATTCTACCCTGTACCTTCTTTTGTTCTTTCTTTGCGCTTTTTTTCTTGCGTTTAATCTTCTTCAGACCTTTTTTAAGCTTTCCAAATTGCGCGTGGCTAGGTGCAAAACCTACCAATAGCAGGCTTAGCAAAATGTACTTCATTTTCATAATAATGATTAGTTTTTTTATTAATAATGTGTTTCATATAGCTCCCTAGAAAGCCGCCAATTTTATGAATAATCGGTCTGACTTATCAGGGAGATTTAGGTACAAAGAAATGATAAATTGGGTAGAAAGAGGTCCCAGAACTTCTAATGGGACGCCTATAGAGGTGCCAATACTTCAGATAGGACTCATACTTTAAATCGTGCAATAAATTCGTACACAAACGATGTATTTCCAAGAAAAATTATTGAATGAAGTCGTTTTATTAATCAATCCTTGGGGTAGTCTGGGTAGATTCCCCAAAGATTGTTTTTTTATATTTTAGCCTTTATCGTCAAAAAATCCAGTATGTGGTTGGCTACTTCCTGTGGCTTTTCCTCATGAGGCATGAGCGAAGCGTTTTTAACACGCTCTAGATTTGCTTTAGGCGAAAACTGGGCTGTCATAGCTTCTGCTCTTTTTACTGGGAATGTTCGGTCGTCTTCGCCCCACAAAAGTAAAACTTCAGCTTCCAAGGCTTGATGTGTTTGCTCAAAACCATCGATCACTTGCCACTCAATGCCTCGCAGGTATTTCAAAAGCCCCTCCATACGTAATGATGACGACTTGAGGTTTTGTATATAAGGTGTTAAATAATCGGGATGTTTGAGTAAAGATTTATCCGAATAAAACTGATTAAAAAGTAAAGGTGAACGCACAATTTGATTCACTTTCATAAGATTTCTAAACATCCAATTCATCCCTGGCCAATGAGCTATTGCTTGATACAATGGAATGTAGGGAGGACGATGTTTGGGTATTTCAGTATTAATCAGCACCATTCCTTCCAGTTGGGCAGGAAACTTTAAAGCTAGTATGCGAGCAATAGAAGCTCCAGTATCTTGTGCTACCAAATGGTAACGATTGATCCCCAATTGTTCCATCAGCTTACCTAGCCTTTGTGCCTGCGCTGTAAAAGTAAAATCAGTATGTTTATGCCATTTGCTTTCGCCAAACCCGGGCAAATCCACTATCACGCAAGTAAAAGAGGCCGATAGATGAGGTAAAAGCCTTCGCCAGGTAGAACCATCAACTCCGAATCCGTGAATAAATAACAAATAAGGCCCTGAACCCAAAGTACGCACCGAAATTGAGGCATCGTCTATAGTGTGTAATACTGCCTCAGTAGTATGATAATAAGTGTCGTTATCCATTAGATTACTTGTTTAAAGAATGGCAAATACATCATAAATTACTCCTTGATTACCGGTACGACCTTTCCCAATAGCTACTATGTGATTGAGCCAGGCATACCGAGCATCACTTGTTTCAAACAGTGGATTGGTTCGAAAGTAATAGCGATGGGCACCTTGTGGATCATCAGGTTTGGCAAAATCCAGCGCATAGCCCATTTCTTCGGGGGCAGCTACCATTCGGCCAAAATAAGTCATCAAAATAAGTGCGCCATCATTGGTACGTAGTGTCAGACGTACATCCAACGCTCCTGAGCCATCTGCCCGGATGCGTGACCAGTCCCCGCCTGAATTGGCCAGTACAGCTCCAGTCATTTTGGGTCCTTCAAAAGTACCTGACTCTCCCATAAAAATGAGGCGATTGCCTTCAGGGCTTTGACCAATTTCCATTGGTGGAGCCAACTTAACGTGTATTTGAAACAAAAACTCACTTTTGAGTTCATTGAGATTCGTTACGGTTTCGTGAGATATCTCCATTGTCATAAAATTTTGGTTTCCTTTAGAATTAATGATCACAAAATTAGAGGAGCTTTTAGGGAGAAAGTTGCTATTTTGCGACAAAATTCCTTTCTTATTCCAATGAAAATACTTGCTGATTATCTCATTCACTTAATCGAGTACGCCCATTGTAAAGGTTTGCCTAATAGCGGCATCACTCGCCCTGCACCACAAACCCTTATTCCTTTAAATACCTACGTAAAAGCATATGAGCACTATTTTCGAGCGGCTAATGACCCTTATTTTGGTTTGCGATTTGGCTACTTTTTAAATCTTAAAGCTTTAGGGTCGGTATATGAGATATCGTTGACTACTACTTGTTTGGAGCAGACACTAGAAATATGGCAGTCTTATGTAAACAGGGTGTTTCCTATACTGCAAATACACTTGCGGAAAGATGCCGATAGTTTGACTATGCACTTGACCACCAAGCTGCAAAACCCTGCTATCCAGTATCACATTTTAGACACGGTATTTATTTTTATGTATCGTGAATTGAGGTTGATGTTGGGGCAAGAAAAAGTAATCGTACGGGTTCCTTATGAGGATTTAGGAGAATATGCGTCTTGGTACCAAGCAGAAGTTTTATCAGGAAGCGATCATCAATTTCAGTTCGAGCTGGCTTTACTAAATCATAGTATCAATGAGAAACGCAGGCAGTCATTTGCTTTATTACTTCCTTCTTTTTTGAGTTTACTGCACCAGTCCAATCATACTTATCATCCTTTTACGCTGGCAGTACGCACCATGATTCTCAATATGAGTGATCCAGTATTGCCTACCTTAGATCAGGTGGCGTCCCAATTTATATTAACTCCACGAACACTACAGCGAAGATTAAAGGATGAAGGTATTAGCTTTAGAGACCTTTGCAACAATATCAAACAGGAGTTATACAACTATCTAAAAAAAGGGAATCACCTCAAAACCGGGGAATTGGCATTGTTGCTTGGTTATTCCAGAACGAGTTCTTTAATACACGCCATTCAACATTGGGAAGCAGCTCACTAGACATTGTTATCAGACTTACTCACTTGATCCTTGTATTCCGAAGGGGTTAAACCAGTATGTTTTTTAAAGATTCGATTAAAAGTAGATTTAGAGTGAAATCCTGATTCGTAGGCAATAGAAATCAATTTTAAGTGTCCAGCGTCGCCTTTTTCTACCCGCGACTTAAACTCTTCTACTCTACAACCATTGATATAATCATGAAAACTAAGGTGTAGTTCTTTGTTAAATAACTCCGACAGTTTTTTGTTGGTAATGCCCATTTTTTCTGCGATTGAGTTTAACGATACCGTTTCTTCCCGATACAATTTTTGGTCTACCACTACTTCCTGAAGCTTTTGCTTGAGTTGTGCTATTTCGTCTTGATCTTTCAATAACTTTTTAGGTGAGGTGATCACATTTAGAGACGGAGATGCTTGAGAGGTTTCCGCAAAGGTATAAGGCATCGCTACTTTATCTAATGATTTTCCCGAAAGTTTGTTTCGCATATTAGCCATTTGTTTTACCAAATAGTACCCTGCCACACACCCTAACAGTAGTACTCCTGCTACACTCAAGCGAAACCACCAGCGTTGCCACCAAGGTGCTTTGATCACAATCACTAGTTTGGCTTCTTTTTTAGACCAAACCCCATCATTATTGGCTGCTTTTACCCTGAGCGTGTAAATACCGGGCGATAAACCAGTATAAGTAGTTGCATATTGATGTTTTTGGTATTGCCAACCCTTGTCGTAGTTTTCTAACCATACCGCATAACGGTTTTTTGCTGGTAAGATGTAGTTCAATGCCGCAAACTCAACGGATATCACTTTGTCTTGGTATGATAATACAGCGATATCGCTGGCCCACACTGGACGCTTAAGTACTCCTTTTTTACTCACTTCGACGGATTGATTCGCAATTTTGAAATCGGTAAAAACTACTGGTGGAGGATAGGTATTTTTATTGAGCTTCTCTGGATGAAACAGGTTAAAACCATTGGTTCCTCCCATCAATATGGTTCCATCGCTGGCCAGCAATCCGCTATTGGTCACAAATTCGTTGCCTTGTAAGCCATCTTGCTCATCGTAGTTTTTAAATGCTTCTTTCGTTTTATCAAAGCAACTAAGTCCTTTGCTGGTACTCAACCATAGCTTTCCGGTGGCATCTTCAATAATTTTATGTATGATGTTATCAGGCAAACCCTGTTTGATAGTGTAGTGCTTAAACACCACTTTTCCCCGATAAACATCTTTTAAATTTAACCGATTGAGGCCATTATGAGTACCTACCCAAAGCACATCATTTTTATCAATATGCAACGCCGAAACATAGTTATCACTGATACTTACCTTTTTTTCGGCGGAGTGAAAATAATTTGTAAATACTTCTTCAAGCGGATTCAACCTACTTAATCCTCCTCGAGTAGCCAACCATAAGTTTCCCTTATAATCTTTGGCAATGGCAATCACCGTGGGGTGACTAAGACGGGTGCCCTTGTGCTTTGTTTTGCCCGAGTATCGCTTTACATACTTTTTCAGTCTGATACTTTCTTTATCAAACTTAAACAGGCCATATCCTCTAGTTCCCACCCATAGCTCATCTGCCTTGGCAGGATTCTGATATAAGGCTCCCACAGGAAAGCGTGTATTCCAACTTTTGGTATAGGCACTAAAGCAATTTTCAAGGGTCTTGGTTTTTGGGTCATAACGATAGAGTCCATCGTTGGTCGCTCCTATCCACATATTTCCATTGACACCCATCAATAGGTTATTGATATCGTTCAATGCTAAATGTGGCTGATTATTAACACTGGGCTGAAATGCTTTAAAAGTTTGATTCTGGCGGTTAAAACAGGTAAAACCAGCTTTCCCTCCTTTGGTCGCAAACCAAATGTTGCCTTCCTGGTCTTCACAAAATGTGTTTACCTGATTGGCTTGTTTTTCACGAAGTGGATAATACGCAAAGTTTCTAATATAAGGGTTAAAACTACTCACCCCACGTTTGAAAGAACATAGCCATAAGGTGCCGGCTTTGTCCTCAAAAATACGTTGAATATTATTCCCAGCTATTTTTCTGGGATTTTGCGGATCGGAGTCAAATAAATAGAATTGATTGGTTTGAGGAACAAATTTGTAAAAGCCTTGTTGAGTACCTACCCAGTAAGTTCCTTGCTTGTCCTGATGAAAGCTCATCACTGCGTTGGTTTTAAGCGCAGTTTTTTTATCAGACCCAGCTTCCCATCTTTTCTCTACCTGATTGGTTCGAGTATTAAATTTCAGGAGTCCTGCCTCTATGGTACATAACCACAACATATGGGGTTCGTTATGGTCACGAAATATGTAGTAAACCATATTTCTAAAACCGCCTTTTTGCTTATCTTTATGTATGGTCAAGCGTTTGGTATAGATGCCTTGGACTCGATCAAAGTAAAAAAGCCCTCCTACTCTACCTACCCAAAAACCCTTCTCCTGATCTGGTACAAAAGTCAGTACCCGATTCAAATAAGGCTTCCCTTCTTTTACGCCAAGCGCAAACCGTTTAATTTGTTGAGTTACTGGATCTAAGCAACTAAATGCCCCACCGTACAATCCAAGCCATATCTTCCCCGATTTGTCTTCATACATCACCCGAATATCGTTACTGGCAATGCTGGCAGGGTCGCTTTTCTTATGCTGAAACCTTACAAACTCTCCAGTATCAGGGTTCATCCGGTTAAGTCCTCCTCCATAAGTGCCTACCCATATATACCCCTGACGATCCTCGAGCAACGAAATTACATAATTGTTGCTCAGGCTGTTCTTATTCGTTAATTCATTCCGATATATCTTAAATGCGCGCCCATCGTATCTGTTGAGTCCATTGGCAGTACCAAACCACAAAAAGCCACGACGGTCTTGTAAAACACAATTGACCGTATTTTGAGAAAGCCCTTGGGTAGACGTAATGGTCGAAAAATGAATATTCTGGGCAGACACTTGAGCAAAGAGCGGCATAGAGCATATCATGAGCTCTATAAAAACTCTTAGAAAATACTTCATGAGTGATGGTGCTAGGTTATTTTAACCAAAATAAGGCTTAGAAGTCATCTCGGCTTTTAATTAAAATCATACATAGGTTGGTGTATATATAAAGGCAAAATAATTTGATGATTAAAAAGGAGGTTTAAGACGATGTCGAGAGGAATGACGAATGAATAGGTAATATTGATAGCGTAATATAGTATAGTTTTGAGTGGTAGTTGTGGCAGACATAGTAATGTACTTTTTCAGTAAATGGGGTGTTAACTTACATTTGATATTCAAATTCATTTCAAAAATAAGGATTACGGTCCATTTTGGAAAATAATTCTCCTCTGAAAATTTACACTGCCATTAAACTTTGCCTGATCACTGATCATAAAAAAAGCAGCCCTCTCAACCAAGAAAGAACTGCTTATGATTTTGAAAGCTTTTGTGATTTATTGTACTTCTTTAATCACCAAATCGGTAAAATTGCCTCCTGAACCCAGGAAAGTATCTTTGATGTATACTTTCTCCGAAACAGTTCCGTCAGTCTTTATTCTGATAAAAAACGGCTTGAAGTTGGTATCAAAATCAAAGCCGATAAACTCTCCATTTACCTCACTGTATACCATTCCCACGGTATTGGTACCGTAGTCGATGCTTCCTGTTACGTAAGTCAAGTCACCCGTATCTACATTAATTTCAGCCAACTTCTTCACATTACTATCATATTGAAAAATGTATACTTTGCCATTATTATCTATTACCAAGTCATCAAAGTTACCAGTTCCATTCGTCAGAAAAGCGTCTTTGATATATATTTTCTCTGAGGTAGTGCCATCTGGTTTTATCTTGATAATAAAAGGTTTGGAATTGGTGTCAAAATCAAAACCAACAAACTCATTTTTCACTTTGTTGTATACCATTCCGCGGGTATTGGTCCCATAATCTATAGATGCTGTAATGTAAGTCAAGTCACCTGTATCTAAATTAATTTCGGCTAGTTTTTTCACATTACTGTCATATTGAAAAATGTACACTTTGCCATTGTTATCTATTACCAAGTCATCAAAATTGCCAGTTCCATTCGTCAGAAAAGCGTCTTTAATGTATATTTTCTCTGAGGTAGTGCCATCTGGCTTTATTCTGACCAGATACGGTTTCTGGAAATTTTCAAAATCAAAACCTATAAACTCACCATTGGTTTTGTTGTATACCATTCCTCTGGTGTTGAGGCCATAGTCTATACTGCCTGTAATGTAGGTCAAATCTCCATTTTCCAGATTAATTTCAGCCAGTTTTTTTACGCCACTATCATACTGAAAAATATACACACTGGCAGAAACTACTTTATAAGTACCTACTGTAAATACTTTACCTTCGTGCTCCAGGACAATATCTCCTGAGCTAATGTTTTCGGGCACCTTTACCTTTAGTTCAGTTTTGGCAATACTTACAATTTCGGCTTGCACCCCGTTGAACGTTACTTTGTAGGTCTCTGACTCAATAAAATTTGATCCTTTAATTGTAAATTCTTCCGTGGGTTTTATAGTCACTGTACTGGTGAGCGTCTCTATTGTAGGCTCAGAAGACACTGTAAAGCTTCCTACTACTTGTACTTTTCCATTGTGCTCCAGGGTAATATCTCCGGAGGTAATGTTTTCTGGGGTAGTTACGGTAAGTTCGGTTTGAGTAATTTTAACAATTTCGGCTTGAACTCCATTAAATTTCACAAGGTAAGTTTCGGTTTCACTAAAGTTTGACCCTTTGATGACATAGTCTCCTCCTGGCTCTACGGTAACTGGAGTAGTGGGCACTTCTATGTCTGGCTCATTCGTGGGAGTTACTTCCTCTTTCTTTGCACAATTTACTAACAAAAGAAAACAGAAAGACAGCAATATTAGCCCTGATTTTTTCATAAATTTTATCATTAAGTACTTGAACAACATTAGTATAATATATTATTGCCTGAGCACTTGAAAAACTCTCAGGCAAACTCAAGCAAATACGTAGAATTCATTTTTAAAAAAGACCTATCGGAAGAATTGAGACACATACCACCTGTAAATCACTGTTAATCAAGATATTACCGCTATTAAAATTATAAATAATCTTTAGTTGAGACCTTGTGAAGGTTATTTCTAAGGCTTGAAAGGAGTATTCTGATAATTTTTGACAGGGATTATTTGAACGGCTGAGGTCTGCAACAAACAATAAATGTTACACAGAAGTCATTACTGATTAAAGTCTAAAACTTGGTGTATCAGACTTAAGGGAATAAAAACAGTGGCACTACTTCGTAAGGCATCAAATAAAAAGCGACCAATTTCTGGAAACTGGTCGCTTTCTATTTGATGTTTTGTTGTTTTATTCTATACTATTGATACATCATTACCCAGATATAGCGGTATTTGGTATGCGGATGAAACCCAACGCCAAAAGACTTGAATTCAGGGTTGAGGATTTGTTTGCGACGCAAACGGTTTGACAACTCCTTGTCCAAAAGCATATCCAGCAATACATCCAGTGAAGTGCTTCGGTTAAAAGCCAACATGGTGGCATATTTAGGTTTCCCGTTTAGTTTTTCTTTGCCTTTGGTACCAAATACTTGAGCCATTCTGCGCGCAGGAATCAGCAACACCTCTTCTGGCTTAATGGGTCCCATAGGTTTGGTCTCTAGCATCGCCAAATACAATTCACGGGCAATGGGGTCTCTCAACTTAATATCTGTCAGGTACTCCTTGGCAAATTTCGTAGGGTTGGTTCGTGCCTTATTCAATAATATCACCATCTCTTTTTCCACTTTGCGCATACCAGGCACACCATTCGCCGTATTAAGCTTGGCCAAATCCCAACCCGCGAGTTTTTCCAAGGCTTCTGAACTCATTTTTTTACCTCCTCTCACCAACACATTCAATACCCCTGCGCTACGTTCGCTCATGTACTGATCCGAAATATTGGCAAACAACTTAAGGCGCCCATCATTTTTGGCAATCAAACTCCCTCCAGTTTGTATAATAAAAGGATCTCCCTCTCCTATTTGCCCAAGTAACACCCCTAAATTTCCATATTGGTTAATGGCCCCCAAGGCATTGTGTCCTTGGTGATTTACTCTAGCCATTGGCTTTTTAAAAGTCCAGGTACCTGTTACCGCAATAAAAAGGTTCTCTCCTTTTTTGAAATAGATGTTGGTAATGGCCATTTTTTTGGTACCTACTCGTACTTTGTGTTGAGCAAGGGCCGGAAGGGCTATAAAAAGCCCCAAACAAAGGGTAGCAAATAGTTTTGTATAGCTTTTTTTATTCATAAGAATGATTTTTATGTTGAAAAGTCTCCTACATAAACGTAGATCAATTTTCTAAAGGTGTGTAAACTTAAAATAAACTAAAGACAAATACCTAATACCAAAATATCATCTATTTGGTCGTAGTTATTTTTTTCCAAGCCAGGGTATTGCATCCAATCTCTGAGGGTGGTTTCTAAAATTTCTTTTTGTTTAGCCATCGGATGATGATGAATATTCTGAAGTAACTCTCTAAAACGAAGGGTCATAAACTTCCGGCCTTTTTCTCCTCCAAATTGGTCTTGATATCCATCAGAAGCCATATAAAGCCGTATAGTACGAGGAGTTTCGGGCACAGAAAAACGATAATTTTTAAAAACCCTTTGCTTTTCAATTTGTTCACCTCCCAAGGGCATCCGATCTCCTTTGATAATTTGCATTTCACCATTTTGTATCAACATCAACGAATGCTTAGCTCCAGCAAAATCAATCGTTTTTTCCTTTTTGTTGATGGTCAAAATTCCCATATCCATCCCGTCATTATTGTCAAGTTCATCCTGACGCAAAACTTGCCTAATTAAACGGTGTACCTCCTGAAGAATTACTTCGGGGGAGTGAATTTCTTTGTCGTGAACTACTTGGTTGAGCAGATCATTGCCAATCATGCTCATAAACGCGCCAGGTACTCCGTGTCCAGTACAGTCCAATACTGCAACAATGATTTTATCTTGCCCCAATTCTTTCTTCTCCGCAAACCAGTATAAGTCGCCACTAACCAAATCACGGGGTTGGTAAAACACAAAAGATTCGGGCAAAGCCTGTTGAATTTTTTCAATGGGTGGTAATATAGCGTCTTGAATACGCTGGGCATACTCTATGCTGTCTTTGATCACGTGGTATTGATCTTTAATAGCGGCACTTTGCCCTTCCAATTGGTTGTTTTTGGAGTTTAGTAAAGTATTTTGCTCATTGAGGATGGTATTCATAATTTCTACCTCCTCTTTCATAATTTTAAGCTTATGCTCGTGCCTCAATCGGCTAATGGCGGACCCGACCCATTCGGCCAATAGTAATACAAAATCTTTGTCTCCCTGCATCAGTTTACGCCCTAGTGGTTTCGAGGATGAAAAAGTCAAAGTACCAAAGACTTTGCCTTCTACTCTCATAGGTACCCCGATATACGCCGATAGCTCAATATTGTCAAAACAGGGGTATTCTTTGGTGGGTGCACCTTCCTTGGTATCAAACGCCAAAATGGTGGCCTGTTTTAATGTAATATCACAGAAAGTTTGTTGCAGCGGGATAACCTGTCCTTTGGACACTAATTTTTCCTGAGAAAAAATCTCGTAGATAATGTATTTGTCCCCTTTTACTTCGCTGATCACCCCATTTTCCATATTCAAATAAAGTGTTGCATATTCCAACACTCGCTGAAGCTGTTCACCCAAGCTTCCCGAAATATCAGATGTCAGCTCAAAAACCTTTTCAGTGCGCTCTTTTGCCAAAATTATGGCTTCCTCTGCTTGTTTTTGATAAGTAATATCCGTTTCAACATTAATATAGTTGATCAGTTCACCTTGCTCATTAAATATCGGAGTAAAGTTGAGGTTTACCCAGTAGTTATCACCGTTTTTCTTATATCCCAATACATCTACCGTTCCTCCTTCTCCATTCTTAATCTTTTCTCTGATAAAGCTTACTGTATCTAGGTTGGTTTCAGGGCCATTCAATAAATCACCTGGTTTTTTGCCCTTCAGATCTTCCAGCGTATATCCCGAAATTTTACTAAAACCTTCATTTAGCCACTCTACTTTTCCTTCTGGGTCGGTAATAATTACCGCATTATTGGTTTTACTAGCAACCAACGCTAGTTTCTTATTTTCCTGGGCGATTTGCTTGGCAGTTGTCACATCGTGCGACAAAGTCAATACCTTTTTGGGAGCTCCATTCAAATCACGTACGATGTTGTAAGATCCAGCAATCCATACTCGCCCGCCAGATTTGGTTTGGAACAAAAACTCCCCAGGGATAGATTCATTGTCTAATAAGTGTTGCCAAAACTCCTGAAACTTAGACTTGGTGTAAAGCGCTTCATCTAACAACTCGAGTAAATTCATATCGGCTATCTCAGACAAGCTATAGCCAATCAAGTTGAGAAACAACTCATTTGCTCTAATTACTTTTCCTTCCAAATTCAGCTCCAGGGCAGCATTCAATTGATTTACGGCTTTATATTGCGCCTCAAACTCCAGGTTTTGTAGTTTTTGCGCAGTAATATCATTGGTAAGCAAGATAATTTTATTGATTTGCCCCTGCTGGTCAATAATTGGGGTATAACTGGTAGAAAACCAAAGTTCGGTCTTATTTTGGGCAATAAACTTAGACTCCCCTGAAGCAGGAATACCTCGGCTCAAATCACGCCAAAACTTATCGTATGCATCTTTGTCCAGCTCTTCCTGATTGAGTAAAGTTAGGTGATCTCTACCAATCAGCGCTTCACGCTCATAGCCCGTTACATAAGAAAAGATAGAATTTACCTCTAAAATTTTTCCATTAGGGCTTATCTCTACAAATCCCAAGGTGCGGTTAATCGCCGAAATTTGCCCTCTTAACTCCAAGCTGTTTTCGGTGAGCTTATCGTTGATGTTACGTATTTCTTCTAAGCTATCTCGCATTGCTTTTTGCCTTTGCGACAATCGCTGATTGGCCAACATCAACGAATCTGTTTTTTCGGCGACTATTTTTTCCAGGTTTTTATTGGTGGCATCTAGTTTAGCAGATAGATCCTCGGTTTGTTTAAAAGCCCGAGAAAAACGTACAGTAAGCAAATAACTTTGAGATAATATAAAAGTGGTAAAGCCCAGGTCAGCCATTAACCCGGTATTGATGATCCAGTTAACAAACAAGATATCATTGATGACAGTAGCGAAGAATAATAACCAACCTATCAAAAAGACTTGTGCACCATCTCGCTTATGTATGTAAGCTCTGATAACAGCATATGTAGTGTACAAGCCTCCTAAAATGCTCAGGATTTGGCAAACTTCCAGCAAATAGCTAAACCACAAAGGAGGGGTTGCAATCACCAGTAGAGCGCTTATACCCGTGATCCACGCATAGATTTTCACCAATAAACTTGAAAATTCCTGTGGGAAAATTTCTTTGCAAAACAAACTAAACAACCCTATAGAGGCATAGAAACCCAAATACTCCATTTTTAAGACAACTGCCCAGGGCAACTGGAGAATTTCCAGAATAATTCTTTCACCAATGGCCATATCACGCATACTGACCAATATGCAAAAACAGGCAAAATACAATACTTCTTTGCTTCTGCGCCTCAACCCAAATAGCCCCAAATAATACAGGCCTGCAAATAGCATGATGCCTACTAAAAACATCGTCATCAACATTTTGCGTAAGCGGCTTCGGGTAACTTGTTTCCAACTGCCCAATTCCATTTGACGCATAATACCTCCTTTACGGTAATGAAAGTTAGATACCTGCACAATGAGTTCTAGTTCAGACCAATCAGGCGATATTTCTATTATTTGAGGAAGGTATTGAGGAGTGGTAGTGGCTTTAGTGGTACCAGGTTTCCCCACCTGGGTTACTTGTCGGCCATTGATAAATACTCGCCCGCAGGTACGCAACGAAGGTAGTTTGAGTCCAAGCTTCTCGGGTACAATCTTGGGTAATGTAATCTTAAGGCGATAGGTACCATAGCCCAGTTTGCTCACGGTATCATTGGCCACATTCGTGTTTACCCACATCCCAGGAACTCTCACTATACGCTTTTGGGGCAGGTTTTCCGGAAACACAAAATCTTTGGGAGCTAAAAGGTTTTTCCAATAAAACTCCCATTGGCCGTTCAGTACAACACTTCCATTCTTTTCAAAATCCCAAAGCTGCAAGTCTATCAGTCCTTTAGTTGCCGAAGGCATTTGTCCCAAATGATTAATATTGCAGGAGTTGAGTATTAAGGATAGAATAAAAATAAACAGTAATCTGACCCTACCTTGTTTCATAATCATTTTTTTCATCAATTCCCTTAGAAGCTGTTCAAATTCTATTCAGTTTTTTGTTACAAGTTTCACGCTATTTTCCTTGTAAACCTTTCAAGTGGCTGCCACTCTTTTAGTATTGTGCCAATCATTACGCGGCTTAAAAAGAACTTATAACAATGGTTATGACTAAAACCCAAACAGTTTGTTAGACCTTCTTTATCTTCTGATAAATAAGATCAAGTTGTTTGTCACTTTATTGAAGATTCGTATTATATAAGATACAAAGAATCGCCCTGAAAGTTTGGTCGTATGCGGAAAAAAGCATCACTTTTTTATACCAAACCATTCAACTTTTCAAGACAAGGACATATTCATTTCTTAAATAATTTTTTAGTGATGGTGGTTATTTTGTAGATGATGATTATTATTTAATAAGGTGGATAGCTTGATAATTTTCTTTAGTTCGTTGTTTTGATCTACTACCGGAGTATAAGTAGAGTTTAAAATCACCGTTTTCTTAAATCGAGAACGAAACTCCAGTTGTACTTTTTGTGGGATACCCTTCTTTAGTTTTTCCCAAAGTATTTGATATTTATCTGAGTTTTGGGTGTCATCATCCAGCAATACCGTATGATGTTTCCCCAATAAATCAGCTCTTTCATATCCTAATTCATTCAAAAATAAGGTATTGGCTTCAATCACATTACCCTCGCGGTCAAATTCAGCCACTGCCAATGTACGCTTAATTGCCGAAATTTGCCCAATCAACTCTGTTTTGCTAGACTCGAGCTCTTCATTCATTGTTTGCAGCTCCTCTGCTGTTTGACGAATACGCTCTTCAGAAAGTTGTAAATTTTGGTTTTGACGCTCTATGTGGCGATATACCTTGGCATTGAACAAAGCAATAGCGGTGTACACCGAAAAGTTCTGCAATACATTCAAGTGATAGTCCGTGTAAGCGTTTTTGTGATAACTTTTTGCTGTCATAACCCCTACTACCTGATCTTTGACAATCAACGGCAGATAAATAGCCGATTCTGGTTTTTGATCCAGGTCTTCTGGCAAAGATACCGCAGGTACATACTGTGATGATTCAGCAGCAAAATCGTTGATGAGTATCTTCTTTTTGTTTTTGAAACACCAAACCGATAATTTAGTTTCATCGTCTAACGAATCATAGCCAAATATCATTTTGCTTTCGTGCTTTCCGATAAAGTCTAGTTTCTTGGCTTCATCGTCGTATACGCCAATTGAAAACACGGGAGCATCTAGCAACGGTTTCATGTTTTCGTGTACTACCTCTACGATTTTCTCAATCAATAAATTGGCCGTAATTTCTTTACCTACGTCAGTCAACAACTTGATGTTTTCGTATTGCCTGGTCACCTCATCGGTACGTTCCTTCACCTTATCAAGCATCAACTTAAAGTCTCTCGATAATTTACCGATTTCGTCCTTAGATTGAATTTCTATAATTTCGGTTTCTTCGGTAAAGTTTTGCTCTATTACTTTATTGATAGACTCTGATAAATCACGGATTGGGGTACTCAACTGTCGGATAACTACATAGATGAGAATAATAATCAGCACTAAGAAAACCCCGGTAATAATCAATAAAGTGGTACGAACATTACGAGCCAAACTATCTGAAGCTATAGCAAGCTCACCAGATATTTGGCGAATGTTTTTACTCAGGGTCTTGAGCATCAACGCCAACTGATGTTTCAAGCCATTGGTATTTTCTACTCCAATCTCCTTATCAACCTTTACCATTTTGGCAAAACTGCTTTGGTACGCATCTACCAAACCAATGATGGAATCGCGGGTAGTTGGATTAAAAATTTTAGCCTTGATATCGGTTTTCAATAATTCAACAGCACCAGTAAGCTTCGCCAAATATCGATCGTCTTTTCGTAGCAAAAAGTCTTTTTCGTGACGACGAATCGTCAATATCTTGGCCAAATCTAAGCGGTATTGTTGTTCGGCGGATTCTATATTATGAATATAACCTCTCATTTTGCCGATCAATCCATGGTCTTTGAACCCTTTGACGGCAATTTTTTCTACCATTGCCTTAAAGGTGCCATCCACTCTCTCAATAAGATTTTCTACACTTTTTACTTCTTTGTCTAATGAGGCAGATTGAATCTCTCTGATTTTGCGAAGTTCTTCAAACTCTTTTTTGAGTTTGTTAATTTTAGAATGGTGATCAATCACAAATTGGCTTTTGCCTGATTTGTAAAATTGGGGGTTGATGGTTTCGTAATGAAAGAAATCGTTTTCGAGGATGTGAATGTCTTTGACTAACAAGTTGATATCAGTCACAGCTTTATTTACTTTACTAATTTTGCTGTCCCTGAATTGTGACCATAGGAAAGTAGTAATGATGGAGGCTACCAACAATACAAAAATCGTAAATGATAGTAATAATTTAGATTTTATACTTTGCAATCGCATGTTCCTATGTTAAATCTTATATCATCTTGTTTGTTCAGGCCTACACTCATATACTGTTCCAAAGTTTCTCAGGAAGAAACATAGGATAAAAGTCTATGACAAAAATCTTTGTTAGAATGCCTGAATGTGGTATTGAATGCCCGTTTTTCAAACTCAATCCAAATTACACAACATTCTATCGAATTGCAAAGTAAAGTATCATAAGATATCAGCGATTGTCGTACTTAAGCGCACAAAAAATGCCTGACTGAAGTTCATCAGCAGGCATTCTCAACGATGTATATTCTTTAAGTTTTACCTCAGTTATTCCAAAGGTCCAATAGAACCTACCCCGTCGGTATTAAATTTGGTATTTACCGGGTTACCGCGATAGCGAATCTGGCCAACACCACTAATTCCAGCCCTTAGCGTACCCACAGCATGGGTCAATATATTTCCAGCTCCGTTGAGTTGAGCTCTTACCTCTATGCCTTCCAAATTGGCCGCTCTTATAGCTCCTGCGCCATCTACCACCAACTTCTGGTATTTGGCTTTGCCTTTAATATTGATTCCGCCAGCACCCATCAAGTGCGTTTTGAAATGATTGAGCTCCACATCCAGATACGTGCGTGAAGATCCCATTACAATTAAATCCAGTCTTTCCCCTTTGATCGGAGTTTGCCCGTATACCCTGGCTTTTCCTTCTATTTCTATCAATTCCAGTTTTTTGAAATGTATATAAATTTTAAGGCGAGGATTAAATAACACTTTGGGCCTTTTGGAAGTAATATAAAGCTTGCCCTGCTTTACCTCGGTGGTAATATCTCCCACTACGAGTTTGCGTTTTGCCTTGAGTATAATTTTTTCTTCATTTCCCTGCACCAAGTATATTTTGGCAGCACCATAAAAGTTAAATGCGTTAAAACCAGGCAATTGGCGGGTTTCGGTATTTTTGCGTTGTTTGGTAGTGTTTTCCTGAGCGTTTGTGTTTTGCCAACCCAAAAACACAAACAAGGGTATTAAAAGGTAAATTCTAGTCATGATTATTGGGTTTAATGTGATAAGTCGTCTCGACTTTTAGATAATGTATTGGGTAGACAACGTATCTCAATAAATGGTTGCATCAGCCCCCATAAAGGGGTACGGATTGGCTGAATATAAAAAACAAAGCCTGAAAATCCGATTATTTTCAGGCTCTACAAATTTACAAGTGTTTATTTATTGTATTGTCAATACCAGTTGTGGGAATGGTTATTTCACTGGTAACATATCTCGTGTATCCACCGGAAAACTATCATATTTGTTGTACAACTTCAGGTATTTTTCTGGATCAATGGGTTGCTCGCTCAAGGTTTGATACAACCCACGAAAAAAGTTCTCTCTCTTTTGCGCTGGATTAAACAACAAGGTCAATTTTACCTCCTGATCAGTATCGTTGCGAAATCCATGGGGTGTAAACCTGGGCACATACACTACAGTACCAGGTGCCGCTTTATGCGTATCTTGCCCAGCCTGTATCGTAAGTACACCTTCGTTCACAATAAAAGTCTCATCCATAAAACGATGATAGTGTAACTTCGCTCCTATGGCCTGTGGAGCCAGGGTTATTTCATATAACCCCAATTGATCGTTTGATAGGTCACTGGTTACCTTAAGCGTAAGCGAAAGCCCATTCATGCTAAAATGTTCCCCCTCCCCTGGCTGTATAATCAAAGCTTGGTTTACAAGGGTATCGTTAAAAAAGTCTGTGTCTTGAGTGTTCATAGTACTTGAGGCTGTGTTTGAAAAATTGTATCAATTTGTTGATAAAGATTTGGTAAGTTTTTTTGGAGTGTTTCCTCATCACTTGTCCCTTCCAATGAAAATACTGCCTGAGGTTTTACTCCTATGTATTGGAGAATGGCTTTCAGGTAAGGTTCCTGAAAATCAAAAGCTTCATAAAGAGTACCCCGATAACTCCCACCTTTCACCAGTACCAGATAGGCGCTTTTATTTTGAAGCAACCCTTGATGCACGCCATCATGGGTAGTTTTGAAAGTATACCCAATACGCACCACTTGGTCCAGGTAAGCCTTTAACCCAGAGGGAACATTTAAGTTGTACAAAGGACTACTAATCAATATTTCATCTGCTGACAGTAATTCTTGAATTAACTCGTCAGAAATGACCAATGCGTCTTTTTGAGCAGCAGTCAGGTGTTGTGGAGGCGTATAAAACCCTTCAATAGTGGTTTGTTGAACATGGGGGATAAGCGTTTTTGCTAAATCTCTATAAATTACCTGATGTTCAGTGTTTTGTTGTTTCCACGCCTGCTCTACGTAATCTGCCAGCCCACGTGAATAAGAATTATCAGTGCGGGCACTGGCATCTATTCTTAGCAATGTTTTCATTTGTCTAAACTTTTATCATAACGTTTACAGAAATGACAAACAGACCTTAGAAAACGTGACCAATCAGGGGCGTATTTGCTTAAGTTTTTGAGGATCAACAATGGCACTTATATGGTCAATTTCACCTTGATCGTTCAATGAAAATACGTGACAACTTGCCAATCTATCCTCTTGCCAATATAAGATTGCAGGTTGATGGTTGACTTCGGTAATTTGCATAGACTGAGCTTGTTGAAATTTCTCAAATACCAGTAACAAGAGTTCAATTACGGCTTTTTTACCCTCAGTCAAATGCCGAACTACTCGTATTTCGCTGCCTCCATCTGCCACCAAAACTATATCTTGAGTAAACAACTCCTCTAACCCAGCGGTATCTCGTTTTCTGATAGCATTGACATACTTCTGAATATATGTTCCCCCTCCCAAGTTCTTGGCTTTGCCAGGAGTAGGTGACATTTTTTTGAGTTTTTGTTTGGCTCTACTCAATATTTTCCTGGAATTCTCCTTGTTATCACCCAAAGCTTCTGCTATTTCTTGATGGGAATAATTAAAAGCTTCTTTGAGCATAAACACTGCTCTTTCCTTTACATTGAGTTTATCCAATAAGATGAGCATTCCATAAGAGGCAATACTTTCGAGGTGGGTGTTGGTTTCGGCTGTTTCGGTGGCGACGGGTTCTGGCAAAGAAGTTTGTGGGTCAACCATCTTACTTTTTTTCTTCCTAAGGTTGATAGATTGATTTACTACTCCCTTTACCAAATACCCTTTGAGGTTTTCTATTTCACGATTTTGGTAAAATGTGAGGTAGTTGCTGATCACATCCTGCACCGTATCCTTGGCATCTTCTATTGAACCAAGAATATTGTAAGCATAAGGAAATAATATATTTTGATAATCTTTCAGGTCAAATTTCATAACATACTTGTTGATTACAAGTAATAAGACAAGTATCTAAGCTGAAACGTGACAATTATCTGAGGGTTTGTATAAATAACTGATGTTACGCACAAATGAATATCGAACATCGATTTCGGTGTTCAACATTCAAAATTTGCATAACTCGAGTAAATAAATACGATATATTCGCTTTACTCATCCTTTAAAACCTCTATAGGATTTACCTGAGATACTTTCAGTACTTGTACGCTTACGGTAAGGAGCGCAATAATTAAGGCCAATATAGCTGAGAAGATAAATACAAACCAATGACTGTAGAGGGGACGATGGTAGGCAAAGTTTTGCAACCATTGATGCATCATAAAAGCACCCGCTATTCCTCCAAAAAAACTGGCCCAAAGCACCAAACGTAAAAAATCAAAAGACAACAAACGCAAAATACTGAGGATTGAAGCCCCCAATACTTTTCTCATGCCTATTTCTTTCACCCTTTGTTCGGCAGTAAACGAAGCCAATCCTAATAAACCCAAACAAGCAATGAATATGGTAAGCCCCGAAAAAGCCATAAAGATTTCACCTCGTTTTTCATCGGCTTTGTACAGAGCTTCAAATTTATCGTCCAAAAAGTAGCTATCGAAAGCGTATTTTTTATCGTGTTTGTACCAGGTATCGGTGACGTATTTCAAATTTCTTTTTAGATTTTGCGCTTTTACCCTTACCAGCATAAAACCAGCCTTGGTTTCGACAGCGATTGGGATTAATCGCAAAATCAATGGTTCAATTTTTTTGTGCAAAGAGGTAAGGTGAAAGTTTTTGACTACTCCAATCACTTGCGCATCATACCCCTTCCTTAGTTTACCCAAGCTATCGGTTTCCAGGTATACTTTTTTACCCAGGGCTTTTTTCCACTTCATCTTTCTTACAAAAGCTTCATTGACAATGACTGCCTTGGCAGTATCCTGAGGTAGTTTTTTATCGAAAAATCGTCCTTGTTTTAACTTCAACCCCATCATTTGGACATAGTCGTGGCCTATAGCCAGAATATGCGTAAGAGTTACGAGCATTTTGCCATCCACAGTTTCTACCGGATAAGCATTGGTTGAGCTCCCTCCATCCTGAGCAGGTACATTACTGGTAAAGGTAACTCCTGAAACTCCTTTATATTTCAATAAATCGGCTCTGATATTTGCATTACGTTTGATATTGGTACTATCTGGAAAGGTTCTCAAAACCAACACTTTGTCTTTGTTAAACCCTAAGTCTTTGCCTCGAATATACTGCAATTGATTGTAGACTATCCAGGTACCAATAATCATAGTAATGGATACCGAAAACTGAAATATCACCAGTCCTTTGCGCAAAAACGAGGCATTTCGGTTACTCACATATTTGCCCTTAAGCACTCGTACTGGCTGAAAACTCGACAAAAAGAACGCAGGATAGCTTCCGCTCAACACACCCACAAAAACAATCACGCCTAATAGTAGTCCAATGATTGCAAAATTGCTATAATCTATAAACAACTGCTTCTCTGAGACATAGTTGAAGTAGGGCAACGTGAACTCTACCAAAATGATACTTAGGATAAAAGATATAAAAGTCAGAATAATGGATTCCAGTAAGAATTGAACAACCAACTGACTACGGTAAGAACCTACTACCTTGCGTATGCCTACTTCTTTGGCGCGTCCTGCGGAGCGAGCGGTGGCCAGGTTCATATAATTGATCGCCGCAATGATGAGGATAAACAAAGCCACCGCTCCCAAAATGTTTAGATAACCGCGATTTCCCCGAATGGTGGTTTCGTCTTCATAAGGAAAATCCAATAGGTGTAAATCGGTTAGTTTGTCTAGTAAAAAACCCGCTTTGGCATTGAAGGGTTTAAACTCGGCTGCAATGTATTTATCAAAAATGCCTTGAACTTTTTTGCGAAATTGGTCAATGTCAGTACCAGGTTTGAGCAATGCATAAGTCAAGAAGTTGGCACTACCCCAGCCTTGATTGGCATAACTATCTTTGATGGTGGAATACGAAACCAATGCCGGAAATTTCAAATGACTATTGGCTGGAATATCTTCCATTACTCCAGTTACTGTATTGTTCTGATAATCAAACAACTGAACAACTTTGCCCAGGGCATTGCCTACACGCCCAAATAGTTTTTTGGCCAAAGTACGGGTCAACACTATCGAGTTGGGCTTCACCAAAGCCGTTTTAGGATTACCTTTGATCAAACGATGCGAAAAAACCTGAAAATAATTAGAATCAGCGTACTGTATTCCATTGGCGTACAGTTTTTTATCTTTGTAGGTCAAGGGCTTTTTTGCGGTTCCCCGATGTAGGCGTACTGCGTGTAACACCTCTGGATAATCCCGTGACAAGGCTTCAGCCAGGTTTACATTAGAGCTTGCAAAATACTGCGGTTTTTTATCGGCCAATTCAAAATAGCAGGAAACCCGATAGATGTGATCTGAATTTTTATGATAACGATCAAAACTTAGCTCATCGTTGATGTATAAATACAACAATAATGCACAAGCCATCCCTATAGACAACCCCGCCAGATTGATCAATGTATATACCTTATGTCTGGTTAGATTACGAAACGATATTTTGAAATAGTTTTTTAACATAATTTTCTTTGCAGGTTCTTTGGCTGTCTATTACAGATGCATATTGGCGCAATAAAGATGCACAAAGTTGTGGAAAAAAACCTAAACACTTGATAATCAAAGTATCTAAAGAGCAATTACTTGATTCTTTTTGATAAGTCCCTTTTTTTCGTTTTAAATTACAAGAAAAAATACATATAGCAATATTTAATCTTTCACAGGCATTTTTTTTAGATTAGTAATATGGAGCAAGAACAAATTACACAATTCATTGATTGGCTACAGGAAGCAGACCTACTGATGATCCACACGGGTGCAGGTATGAGCAAAGATTCGGGGGTGCCTACTTATCGGGATACGGTGGACGGAGAATGGGGCAAAGTAACCGGTGAAAGAGAAGGAAGCATTTTTGATATTATGAATCCGGCCTACATGGAAAACAACCCAGTATATATGTGGCAACGGTTTTCGCGCAGAATAGAGCAGTTTACTAACCTTATCCCTCATCGTGGGTATTTTATACTGATGGATTGGATCAAACGCTTCAACCTGGACTATTTTTGTGTAACGTCTAATATTGATGGGCAACACCTCAAGTCGGGTGCTACTGCCAACAAGGTGCGAGAGGTACATGGCTCTATTTTTTATATTCAATGTACAGTGCCTTGCCACCAAGGAGTATGGCAAGTAAGTGAGCAAGAAATCGTAGATCACCAAAATCCCAACTTAAGCCTGGAGGCCCTACCAGTATGCCCCAAATGCGGTAAAATGTCTCGCCCTAATGTATACATGTTTCGAGACAATACTTATGTGTCTACGCGCTCTAAACAGCAAAAAGAAAATCTTGAGAAAACCCTTGCGGCCAATTCAAAAGTATTGGTGCTTGAAATAGGTTCTGGGCCTCATGTCCAAACGATTCGTTCTATGACTCGTAAAGTAATTAAGGATAAAAACGCTAAACTCATTCGAATAAACCCAGATTACCCCGAGGTAAAAGACCGCCACATGGGGTTGGCTGGAGGTGCACTTGCCGTCTTGAGCGAGGTGCATCGTGAAGTAGAAAAAATGTTTTGATTATGGATGATACGATACGTATTGTACAATTTACTGATCCTTTTTTGCTTACCAATGCTTACAGTCAGAATACTGACCCACTGGTTATACTAGAAGCTTTACTCAAACATATTTCACAGTTAGGCAAAAAACCTGACATGTTGATTATTACCAGTGAAATTGCCCGACAGCGCCGTAGCGAAACATTACACTTGCTGCAAAAAACCGGTATTCCTTTTCAATGGGTAGCCCACGAAAAAACCATTGCCCTCAATGTAAAAGAAATTCACTTTGTGATGTTGAACAGCTATACCCCCGAGCTTACGAGTGGTCTGTTGTCTGATGACGCATTGTCTTTTTTAGAAAATGATTTGGAGGAATCCTGGGCGCATCCGTGTGTAGTTACTTTACGCCATCATCCATTGGCTATTCGTACCCTTACCTCTCCCCGCGATTTGCTCAAAAATGCCTCCCACTTTCTCAAAATCATAGACAGCTATTATCACGTCAAGGCGGTATTGTTTGGGCATATTGCGCACGAATTTATGGTAGAACGCAACAACATTTGGTTTATGGCTTCCCCTTCTATCTCTCCTACCAATCCTCAAAACAACGATATTATATTTCAATACCGAGTGATAGACCTTACCCAGGAGGGCGAAATAGAAACCAGCTTACAAAGGATTGTTACACCGTTGTTTTCTCATACAAAGTCCTCTAAATAAGTCTTTCAGAACCTGATTGTTTAAATCGGTGAATTTATTAGTTTTGTGTATTAAGACATTTAAGTAACTAGACCACAAATACCCTACAATGAACATCGAGAAACTACGCTCCGAAACTCCTGGTTGTGCTCACGTGATACATTTCAATAACGCTGGTTCGGCATTGATGCCTCAAGCGGTGATTGAGGCTCAGCAAAACTACCTGAACTACGAAATTAATCAAGGAGGCTATGAAGCCGTAGATCATTTTCGAAAACAGTTAAACCACACCTATCAAAGGGTAGCACAACTCATTAACGCCCAACCTCAAGAAATAGCTTTGTTGGAAAGTGCCACCACTGCTTGGGTAAAAGCCTTTTTTTCGCTTACCTTCCAGCCAGGAGATCGCATTGTAACTGCCAAGGCCGAATATGCCACTAACTATATCAACTACTTGCATTTGGCCAAAACCCAACAAGTTGATATTGAAGTGATTCCAAATGATGAATCGGGGCAAGTTTCAATCACAGCTTTGGAAAAAATGTTGGCAGAAGATCAACAAAAAACAATTAAGCTCATTAGCATTACCCACATTCCTACCAATGGAGGGTTGGTAAACCCCGCAGAAGAAGTGGGTAAACTGGCCAAAAAATATGGGGTTTTATACTTGCTCGACGCTTGCCAATCGGTAGGGCAAATGCCTATAGATGTACAAAAAATTGGTTGCGATATGCTATCAGCCACAGGCAGAAAATACCTGAGAGCACCTCGTGGTACAGGTTTTTTATATGTTCGTGAAAGTCTGCTAGAGACTCTTGAACCTCGGGAAGTTGACATGTTTGCCGCCGAATGGACCACGACCGATACTTATGAACTACGCCAGGATGCCCGCAAGTTTGAATATTATGAATACAATCCTGCCAATAGAATGGGGCTTTCGGCAGCCGTACAATATGCGCTGGAGCTGGGCTTAGATAATATCTGGCAACGCATCCAACAATTGGGAGACCTGTTAAGAAAACAACTTGCAGAAATACCCAACGTAACTGTGCAGGATTTAGGGCAAGTAAAAGGTGGCATTGTTTCTTTTGGGGTTAAGGGTATCAAGACTGAGTTTATCAAGCAAAAGCTTCGGGAAGAAGGAATCAATGTATCACTTATTGTGGCCAATGGCACCTTGCTTGATATGCAAGACCGTGGTTTAGACCACTTGGTGCGTGCTTCGGTACATTATTATAATACTGAGAAAGAGATTGAGCAATTGTGTGGGGTTGTCAAAAAGATTATTTTGGTACATACCCGCATTGAGCATAGTTAATCTGGATGCTTTATGTATCTGTAATCTCTGAGGCATTCACCTGACATGAAAGAAACAAGATAGCGCTACACAAAGGTAGTATTCTAACTCTAGCGATTTTGGCGATTATTATGGCTTTGGGGTCGCTATTTTTTATAATTCTTACCCTCCAGGAACGAGACGACCCTATCTATTTCATTATTAATTTAGGGATAGGAGCAATTGGCTTACTTTTCTTTGGGGGTGGGTCTTTGTTTCTCTTTCAGAAATATAAAGATCGTAAACCAGGATTGGTCATCCACGAAACAGGTATTTTTGACAATAGCTCTTTTATAAGTCTTGGGTTCATTGCCTGGGAAGACATGGATACGGTAACCGAGTTGACAGTAAGAGGGCAACACTTTATCCGTATAAAAGTGAAAGATGCCAAAAAATATACTCAAAAGACCAAAGCACCGCTCAAGCGTATGTTTTTAGTGCTCAACTCCAGGTTTTATGGTTCTCCTGTCCAAATCTCAGCCAATAGCCTCAAAACTCGTCATCAAGCCGTATTCCAACTTATTCAGAACGGGTTAAATGAATACCGTTCTTCGCAGCAATCCTGATTACAAGACTGATAAGCAGTTTAACGTGAATTACCCTTTTGCTTAGCTGCACTTAAGTGTTGGATCAACAAGGTCGTATGTGAAATGCTTAGGCAAAAACTATCAAAAAACTTTTAGCCATTACAACCTACTATTTAGCAGTAGCCACCAATTATTAATTACACCTCTTGCTTATGGTTGCTTTTCCTTTCTTAATGCAACACTGTTGTAATTAGTATTATCTTATCGAAGCATCTACCGATATTAGCTCAAAGTAGGCATTCACCTTTTCAAGAATTATATTCGGACAAATCGTAAAATATCAGAATGACATTTTACGAAAACACCTAAATAAAATACAAACACCCAATTATTATGTTACACAAAACAAAAAGAAAGTTTTTCTTTAATGGAAAACTCATGGCCTTACTTTGGCTCATGATTTGGTCTGGGGGGCTCTCACTTACGGCTCAAAACCAACCAAAAATCACTAACAAAAAACAGCTATACGAATTAATGGCTGATCCCCACGTCAATTTTTATGATGTAAAAAAAGCAGCAAATGCTCATTTTAAAAACATCGATAAAAAGAAAAAGGGTTCGGGTTTTAAGCAGTATCAAAGATGGCTGTATCACAATGAACCTCGATTTTATCCTTCGGGAATACGTGACAACGTTAACCTTGGCATGGTTTGGAAAGAGGTAGAACGGTTCCGAAAAGCTGAACGGCAAAGAACCGGAAACCAAAGAACCAGAGCAGCCAACAGTACCTGGCAAGAGGTAGGTCCTAAAACCTGGAAAGACATCACCGGCCACTGGGCTCCGGGAATTGGTCGTTTTACCGACATTTATGTTGACCCATCCAACTCCAATTTTGTCCTTGCCGGAACTCCTTCAGGAGGTTTATGGAAAACCACTAATGGTGGACAAACCTGGAGCAACAAAACAGACAATCAACCTTCGTTAGGAGTTGCAGGTATTGTCGTTGTTCCGGGTACTAATAACAATACCATATTCATTGCTACTGGAGATAACGAACGAGCCTGGGATACCCGTAGTACTGGGGTGATCAAGTCGGTTGATGGAGGCGACACCTGGCAGCAAACCGGGCTCACCTGGGCTATATCTGACCAAAAAACTATTTATAAGCTCGTAATGCACCCAAGCAATTCCAACATACTTTTGGCCGCAGCTCAGGGAGGGCTCTATAAAACGACCAATGGTGGTGTTACCTGGAATACAGTGAATGGCTTTGCCTCTAATGCGAGCATTCGTGACGTAGAGTTCCACCCTACTAACCCTAACATTGTATACGCTACTACGGATCGCGTTTTTAGATCTACTGATGGTGGCAACAATTTTTCAAACATAAGCAGTGTACCCACCGCCTCTACCAGTAATCGGGTAAAGGTGGCAGTTACTCCGGCTAATCCTAATATAGTATATGCCTGGACAGGTACTGCTATGTATCGCTCTACCAATAGTGGGGCCAGTTATGCTTTACAAGCTAATACTCCTAATACAACCAATCAAATATGGTATGATATGGGTTTGGCGGTATCAGACACTGACCCTAATGAAGTACACATAGGAGCTGTAGATGGCTTTCGTTCTTTTGACAGTGGTAGAACTTGGGCAAAAAACGCGGATTGGTGGTTACCCAGGGCCAACTCCGAAGGGTTAGGTTATGTACATGCCGATATTCATGTAATGAAATATGTGAGTGGCGTATTGTATGTATGCTCCGACGGATTAGTAACAAAGTCTTCTGACAAGGGTACTAGTTTTGTTGACTTCACCGAAGGCATCAACAACCGTCAGTTTTATTCATTTGCCATCGCTAAGCAAAACGCCAATAAAATTGTAGGAGGTTCTCAAGACAATGGTACTACCGTATATACAGGTGGTAGATGGCACGAATGGCGCGGCGCTGACGGGGGCTATTGCGCCGTAAACTTTAACAATGAAAATATTGTGTATGGTTGTCAGCAAAATGCCGAAGTTTGGTTTAAATCAACCAATGGAGGTCAAGGTGGAGGAAATGTAGCAGTTCCACTTCCCCAAGATAATGGTCAAAATGTATATGGGGTTTTTGTAACTCCCTATGAAATGGACCATACCAATCCTAATATTTTGTATGTAGGACTACGCTATGGAAAGGTTTTTAAAACCACGGATGGTATGCAAACCTGGACCAAGATTGGTGATTTTGGTGGTGGAATGTTTGATAACGCAATTGATAAATTGGCCGTATCTCCTTCTAATTCCAACTATATCTATGTAAGTAGTAAAAACAAAATATGGCGCACCAAAAATGGCGGTTCTAGCTGGCAAGTGATTACCAATACTGATACCGATGCCTGGGTAAACGATATTGCGGTGCACCCTGACAATCCAGAAAGAGTAGCCATTGGCTATTCAAGAGTAGGCGATAGCAAAAGAGTGTACGAGTCTAGTAATGCGGGAAGTGCTTGGACAAATATTAGTGGGACCTTGCCTCAAATTCCTACCAATGCATTAGCTTACGAAAAGGGCTCCAACAATGCTTTGTATATAGGAATGGATGTAGGCATTTATTACCGTACCAGTACAAATGCAGCTTGGCAATCATTTAACAATGGATTACCCAATACGCCTATTTCAGAGCTTATCATCCACGAAGGGAGTCAAAAACTATTTGCCAGTACTTTTGGCCGCGGTATCTGGAAGGTAGACCTTTATAACTCTCCTGGTGATAGTCGCCCTAATGCTAACTTTTCTGCCAATGTTACCAACATTACTGTAGGAGGGGTAGTACAATTTACCGATCAATCTACTAACAATCCTTCTAGCTGGAATTGGTCTTTTTCTGGTGGACAGGTACTAACGAGTACTTCTTATCAATCTCCAAGCGTTTCTTATGCTACGCCTGGAACTTATCGGGTGACCCTTACCGCCACCAACAATGCTGGTTCAGACACTGAAGTAAAAAATGGTTACATCACGGTAAATGATTATAACGCAGACATTGCTTATCAGGACTTTTCTCCTGACCCATCGTTGGCGTCTACTGAAACCTGGAAAACGTTTTCGACCATTGCAACAGGTAATACCTTTGGCATGTGGCGACCAAATGGAGGGGCAGTATTAAGACTGGAAACTTATAGCAGAGGGGCTGTTACCGATAATGCCGACAATGCATTACTCCTTAATGCAGGAACCCTGATTAGCTCAGGTAGTTCTTGGGGAGGTGGGCAACCTATCATAGCAAGTCCTGGTCATCAGACTTGGTTTGGCAAAACTGG
This sequence comes from Microscillaceae bacterium, assembly GCA_003483885.1. Lineage (GTDB taxonomy): Bacteria > Bacteroidota > Bacteroidia > Cytophagales > Microscillaceae > Microscilla. Next base: position 3,449 of record DMXI01000241.1, on the reverse strand, counting down.
TTACTTAGGCGTACGAATTACCCTTAATAATAACACTCACTATGGGTGGTTGCAACTATCAGTATCTTCTAATGGAGACCTAACGGTATTAGATTTCGCTTATGAAAGACAGGCTGGTATTCCGATTAGAGCAGGAGAAAAAACTGGCGGAGGCGGAGGTGGAAACCTGCCTGTAGCTAATTTTACTGCTAGCACTACTGCGCCTCAAGTAGGGCAGACAGTAAACTTTAGCAATACTTCTACCAATGCTACCAGTATTTCGTGGACCTTCCCAAGTGGAAACCCTGCCAGTAGCACCTCCAACAATCCAAGTGTTACCTGGAACACAGCAGGAACTTATGTAGTACAATTAACTGCTACCAATAGTGAAGGAAGCAATACCAAAATAACAACAATCACGGTAAGCGCTCCTGTAAACTATTGTGCTGCTCGAGCAAACAATACAAACAGTGAGCACATTACGAATGTAACAATGGGTAGTATTAATAATAGCTCTGGTTCTAGTGGTTATGGTAACTATACTTCACAATCTACTACGGTTACACGTGGTTCAAGCCAAAGCTTTAGTATTACGCCAAGTGTGAGCTGGAGTGGTAGCAAATTGAGCATTTGGGTAGACTGGAACCAGGACGGAGATTTTGATGATGCAGGCGAAGCCAGGGTAATCAGTGGTTCAGGACCTTACAACAGTGCTTTGCCGGTTCCTGGCAATGCAGCTATTGGTTCGACGCGTATGCGTATTCGTTTATCTTATGGTAATGCACTCTCTACTCCTTGTGGCAATGGATGGACAGGTGAAGTTGAGGATTATACCATTGTAGTGGTTGGTGGAAGTACTATCAATAATCCTTTGTCTCCCACACCAAGATTATCACAAGAGGTAATTCCCAATGAAATTCACGTTTTTCCTAACCCAAGTAGCGGGCAGTTTAGAATCGCTTTTGACCGTGAGATACAAGGGGCTGCTTATCTAAGAATAATCAATAGCCAAGGTAAAGTAGTAATGCAGCAAAGCCTAAGTAACAAAGGTTCTCTAGACCAAATTAATGTTCAGAAAAAAGGCGTGTATTACATCCAGGTTATTGCAAGTAACGGTGTCACGACTCGTAGAGTAGTTGTCAAATAAATGTTCTAGTTAAACTATTTTATATGAATAAAGCCTGAGTCAAATGACTCAGGTTTTATTGTTTCTGTTCTTGGGTTTCTTGTTGTTGCTTGATACTGTTGGCGTGCATTTCTTGTTCGGTAAGGCCATAAATAGAAGGTACAGTTTCGCCCAAAAAGCCAAGATATGTATACATTTGACCTCTATGGTGAATTTCGTGTTCGGCCATCAATCGCAACCACTTCCACACCCGCAAGGCTACTCCACCTGGAGTCGTACATTTCTTTTGTAAATCCTCAGAGGTAATTTGCCCCAAAACCTCCAAAGATTCCTGGTGTTTTTCGTTGAGGTAAGCCACAATATTATCATATCCTTCGGCAAACTCGGTTCCGTGGCCAGGATAAAGACTGGGTCTAAAACATACATTTTCGCAATACATGTAGCGCTCAGTGTTGGCCAGGTGGCGAATCAAATCACCAAAAGTAAATTTATCAGGATGATAACTCCATTCAATTTTATCGGCAGGAATATGCTTAATAAGCCGCAGGGTACGCTTGCGAACTTTTTTATAATAATCTAAAAAATCATTGATATCAGTAATCTCCATAAACACAAGGAATTTGTGGTAATAAATTGATTGTTTGTTGCTTAATATATTGATTTTTCGTGGGTTTCGATCTGCTTTATGTACAATACTTTTCAGTTCACCTTTGCTCTTACTAAAAATAATATCGTTGGTTTTATAAAATTAAGTCAATTACTGTATTTTTGCTGCACCAATACACAGGAGAATAAACACGTCCTGTTTTCTAAATTCAAAGAGTTAAAACTTTAAAATTAATACTTTGGAAGAGCAACTTACTACTGTTGAAACAGCCATGCAATTGGGCTTGTTAATTGAGGAATTTGAAAAAATTAAGGGCTTATTGGGCCGTACGCCTAATTTTACCGAGCTCAGCGCTTTTTCGGTGATGTGGTCGGAGCATTGCTGCTACAAAAGTTCCATTATTTGGCTGAAGAAACTTCCCAAAAGTTCTCCCCGAATGCTGGCCGAAGCGGGAGAAGAAAACGCGGGTTTGGTAGACATAGGTAATGGTTTGGCTTGCGCTTTCAAAATAGAATCACACAATCACCCCTCGGCTATCGAACCTTACCAGGGGGCAGCCACTGGAGTAGGTGGTATCAACCGTGATATTTTCACGATGGGAGCTCGTCCTATTGCCCAACTCAATACCCTTCGTTTTGGAGACATTTCTTTAGAAAAAACCAAACACTTGCTTCGTGGGGTTGTGAAAGGCATTGGAGACTACGGCAACGCCTTTGGAGTACCTACAGTTGGAGGCGAAATCTACTTTGATCCTTCTTATAATACTAACCCATTGGTCAATGCTTTTTCGGCGGGTATTGTAGAAACCGACAAAATCGCCAGCGCCATTGCTTTAGGCGTAGGCAATCCGGTATTTATTGTAGGTTCGGCTACTGGAAAAGATGGTATTCACGGGGCGGCTTTTGCCTCTAAAGATATTACCGAGGAATCGGCCAAGGATTTGCCTTCGGTACAAGTAGGTGATCCTTTCCAGGAAAAACTATTATTGGAAGCTACCCTGGAAGTAATCGCTACTGGTAATGTAGTAGGCGTGCAAGATATGGGAGCGGCTGGTATTATTTGTTCTTCTTCTGAAATGAGCGCCAAGGGTGAACACGGAATGGACATTGACCTGGACAAGGTACCTTTACGACAAGCCAATATGTTACCTTTTGAGATTTTGTTGTCAGAATCGCAAGAGCGAATGTTAGTAGTAGCTGAAAAAGGCAAAGAACAGGAGATCATAGATATTTTTGAAAAGTGGGACTTGAACTGTGTCCAAATTGGTACGGTGACTGATTCCAAACACGTTCGTTTCTGGCAAAAAGGCGAAATGGTTGCTGATATTCCAGCCAATGCTTTGGTATTGGGCGGAGATGCTCCTATTTACGAGCACAGCTATACAGAGCCTACTTATTACAAAGAATACAAGGAATTCAGAACAGAGGATCTTCCTGAACCTGAAGATTACGCAGCAGTTGTCAAGTTTTTGATGACACACCCCAATATTGTATCACGCCGTTGGGTATATGAGCAATATGACTCTATGGTAGGAACTGCCAACACCTCTACCAATGCCCCTGCCGATGCTGCTGTGGTACACGTAAAAGGTTCGGATAAAGCTCTTGTGATTACAGTAGATTGTAATGGACGTTATGTACAAGCTGATCCTAAAATTGGGGCAATGATCGCAGTGTGCGAATCGGCTCGAAATGTAGTATGCGCAGGAGGTGACCCGGTAGCCATTACCAATAACCT
>DMXI01000485.1 GCA_003483885.1 Microscillaceae bacterium | reverse complement strand
AAGAAGAAATAGAACAACAAGCTGAGGAGTTAAAAGCTACTAATAATCAGTTGATCAAATTGGACACTTTCAAACAGCAAATGATGAGTATGATTGTCCATGATTTAAAGAACCCCTTAAACTCTATCATTGGGTTGTCTAAAGTAGGTCTGCAAGATCAAAGTCTAGACCACTACCAGGTAATCAATCAAGATGGCTTGCGGATGCATCATCTGGTTATGAACATTCTGGATGTCTATAAATTTGAGGATAATCAATTGCAAATCAAGCCTTTAAAGGTTCAATTAACCGATTTGGTGGCATTGGCCATACAACAAATAGAGTTGTTGGCACAAGACAAAGAGATTGAACTACAAGTTGAGGATCTCCTAAGTTCACCTTTGGAGGCTGATCCTGAATTTATTGTGAGAGTACTGGTAAACCTACTAACAAATGCTACTAAGTATACTCCTCAGGGAGGAACAATCAAAGTGGGCTCTGCCTCTATACAACAACAGGAAAAAGCATATGCCAAGATATGGGTACAAGACAACGGTGTAGGAATAGCCCCTGAATTTTTAGATACTATTTTCAACAAGTACCAACAGGTAAACAATAAAAAGTCAGGGATGATGCGCTCTACCGGTTTGGGACTTACTTTTTGCAAAATAGTGGTAGAGGCTCATGAGGGCAAAATTGGGGTAGACTCTACCCAAGGAGAGGGAGCTACCTTTTGGCTTACCTTACCTCTAGCCGATGATGCGGAGTTAAGCAATATTGAAGAAAATCAAATATCTATGAGTCAAGCCAATCTAGCGTTAGTTGTTCCTATCATTGATAAAATCAAACAGTTTGAAATTTATGAAACCTCTAAAATCACTCAAGCCTTGAATGAGTTAGAGGTAGCATCCAATGCTGAGTTACAAAACTGGAAAACGGCCTTGGAAAATGCAGTATATGGTCACAATGAGGAAACTTATACGAAACTGTTGTCAATAGGCCAAAAACCTTAGAATAGCTTTTCTAAATCCTTTCCAACTTTGCAATTGCAGGAAATCCCATTGGTTTTCAATACATTTGCCAGCCATTGTAACAAGTTTTACCAGATGAAGTATTTTTTTATTACCATATGCCTATTTGCAGGCTTTACTCATTGTAAAAACCGCACCCAATCCATGCAAACTGACCAAGAACGTTTTTTGACAACAGAGATTCCAAATCAAATCCCGCTTGTATTTAAACCTTCCTTGACTCCAGCTGGTAAAATTATTCACCGTGGTGTATTCTCGCCTGATTTTAAGGAGTATTATTACACTATTTCAGACAAACAATACCAACAGTTTGATGTGTGGATGATTCAAAAAGAGAATGGTCAATGGTCAGTTCCCCAAAAAGCATTTTTCAATAGTAAATTTAACGAACACGGTATGAGCTTTTCGCCCGATGGTCAGACCCTTTATTTTAGTTCTACCCGCCCTACTCAAGTAGAGGGAGTGGTAGATACCTGGCATATTTGGCGATGCGAAAAAGTGAATGGAAAATGGGGAACCCCTGCATTTATAGATATTCCTAATTGCCGCGATAAGTTGGTGTCTCACCCTTCGGTGACTCAATCAGGAAATTTATATTTTCATGTCAGTAATGTAGATTATAGCCAAATGAAGGTAAATATGGCCAAACTTACCAACGGCTTATCTGGTCCGGCAAAAGCGTTGAATCTATTGCCTGATCAAGGAATCGGTACTTGCACTCCCTACATTTCTCCCAAGGAAGATTACCTCATCTTTGTCAATATTAAGGGCACCTCACTAGGCTTATGGCTTGCTTTTAAAAACGAGGCAGGCAATTGGGTCGCTCCTCATCGCTTCAATGATACCATCAATCAGCAAGGACAGGGCAACCCATCCATCACTCCTGATGGTAAGTTTTTGTTTTTTACCACGGGAGATGCTACAGGAAATAACTGGGCAGTGAAGTGGGTGAATATATTAGAAGAGCTTGATAAGCAGTAGCTTATAAAAACTCGGTATTGATATCTAAGGTAGACTCTTTGCCCAAACGGTCGTAGTTTTTCTCAAGCCAGGCATCTGCGGTACGGCGCCCCAAGTCTTTGAGCTTTAGCAAAAACTCCCAGTCGGCATTGAGCTTACTCGATACCCCTAAATTGTGCATTTCTTCTTCTGCTTTTACATGATGGATGTACAAGTTACGCAGTTTGCCTTCTTGATTGAGATCTGCCTCTAACATTTTTTGCACAAAGTTAATCCGGCGCATTTCGTGCATCAAGCTAGAGTTAAAGCTCAGTTCGTTGATACGATCTCGAATTTCTACCGCCGTTTTGGGAATGTCGGGGCGGAAAATAGGATTGATCTGGATCAATACAATGTCTTCAGTTTCGGTGTCGTCTATCAATGGGAAAATCGGTGGATTACCCATAAAACCTCCATCCCAGTAGGCTTCCCCGTCTATTTCTACTGCTTTGAACAAAAACGGCAAACAAGCAGATGCCAATACCGCATCTACGCTGATGTTTTCCCGAGAAAATACCTTGGCTCGGCTGGTACGCACGTTAGTAGCACAGACAAAAAGCTTAACGGCCTCGCTACGTCGTAACTCCTCAAAATCTACCAATTCTTCCAGCAAATCCCGCAATGGATTGATATCCAACAAATTATATTGGTAGGGTGAATACATCATGGTCATAAAATCGAACATGTAGTAGGTCGGCGAAAAATCCATCCGTCCGGTCCCCAACCAACGGTCCAAAAAACTAGGAGAAATAGGAGATTTATTAAAAGCTTCAGAACTCATCCGCCAGAAAGTTTCTAACATTTTGATAGCCCCTTCTCTCCCCCCGATATGCATACCATAGGCTACCATGGTAGCGTTCATGGCTCCCGCACTGGTGCCACAAAGCCCCTCAATTACCAGGCTTTCGGCTTCCAGAAATCGTTCTAAAACTCCCCAGGTAAATGCTCCATGAGAGCCTCCTCCCTGCAATGCTAAATCTATGGTCTTGTACATAAGTTTTGGGTTCTAGGGTACTGGTTTTAGGCACAGCAACACCGTTTGTTCAACTCAGTTTATTATTTTTCAGGAGCATGTTTAAACATGCCAAAAAAGGCGCAAATAATCGCGCCTCTTTGAAAACATTTTGCTGAAAGTGATCACTTTCAACACTTTAAAATTCTTTATTATTGAGATGTCCAGCCGCCTTCTACCGGAATAGAAGCACCAGTCATCATTTGAGCACTTTCGGAGGCCAAAAATAAGGCCAAAGCACCTAAATCTTCTACTTTTACAAAATCTTTAACGGCTTGTTTTTTCAACATTACTTTTGCTACCACTTCTTCTTCGCTCATACCGTGGGCTTCTGCCTGATCTTTGATCTGTCCTTCTACCAAAGGAGTTTTTACATAACCAGGGCAAAT
>DMXI01000319.1 GCA_003483885.1 Microscillaceae bacterium | reverse complement strand
TGATAGTTGGGAGTTTTTTAGTTTTTTAGTCGATAGTCCACTGTCTATAATTTCTTTGGTTCGTAGTTAGGAGTGGGTAGTTCGTAGCGCCTGAAAGCCATTGGTCTTTAGTTTTTGGCCTTTGGCTGGTTAGTTTGTAGTCCACAGTTTCTTTGGTTCGTAGTTTACTAAGTGAAAAGCTAAAAGTGAAAAATGGTACGAAACGGATATAATTGATCAATTCATAATTCATAATTGACTATCATATTTGCAAAATCGACAGTTGTTTCCGCTGCGCATCGCGAATAACCATAAGCCGAAGGCGAAACAATAGAACAATAAGCGTAGCGGAACAATAGAACAATGAAACAATAAGCGCAGCGAAACAATGGAACAATAAAGAAATTAAAAATTAATCCTCTTTTAACTTCAAAACGTTTTTCGCGAATTTTTCAGTCTCATCCAATACCTTTTGATAATCTTTGCTGGTTAGTTTTGAGGCGATCACATGTGCACCTGCTTTGGGAAAGGCCACCATTTGTTTTTGTTGGGCAGGCGTGCTTATTTGAGCAAACATTTGTTTCATAGCTGCTACCGATACCGTTTTATCCTGGTTTGCTTCATCTTTATAATAATACCCCAAAAATAAAGGCTGTTTTACCTTTTTAAAGATTTCTTCGGTCATAGAATTCATCACCAGGTTTTGTAGCATCACGGTGGCTTCCAATCGGTAGCGTGTAGTCCAATATTGTTGTTTGAGTTGGTTACTGGTTTTGGTAAAATCGTAATAATCGTCTCCCAGCGCCAATCGAGCAATTTGAAGTCCCCAGGGCTTGTCCAATAATTGAGTCGCCGAAGGGTAGAGACGAATTAGTGGCGAGTACAAAATCAGAGCCGCTATTTCGGGGTGATGGGCTGCAATGTGCAAACCCAGCAAACCACCCGTAGAAGTAGCCATAATGATCACCTTCTTGCCCAGTTTTTTTCCAATAGCCACCGCCTCTTTGGCCGAATTATACAACGCATCTTCAGTCAGGTCCAAAAAAGCATCTTGGTTACCAATACCGTGCTTAGCGAGTCGGGGCAAATATAAGTTACACCCAAAACGCTGGGCAAATCGACGGTGAACGGGTTCGCCTTCCATCCAGCTGGCCGAAAAGCCATGCAAATAGACAATGGCGTACTCAGTCGGCGTTTTTTGAGTAGTATCGGCCCATATAATACGAGACTCATTATCAGGGCGTAGGTCTGTTACCTGTTTTTCTTTATTAGCAATCAATTGATCCAGTTGAGTGAGCGGAGTGTCAATTGTGGGAAGTTTAGTAGCCAACTGGGGAGTATCAGGCGTAGGCCCTAACAAATACACCACTACCAATATCAGTATCAGGGCCAATAGGCCCAAGCCTAATTTTTTGAGTACGCGCTTCATTATATTTTGATAAATGATCTGGTAAAAAGGCAAAATTAACAGAATTTTTGTGGGAGAGGAGTTTTAAGGTGAGAAGTGTGTAGGAAGGAGCATATTTTATAGACTTGATAATGACGTTCAATATAAAAGAATGAGGTATTTTTTGCCTCTTCAATCATTCCCGAAACTTTTCATTCATTGGACTTGTTTAACAGGCATTGTTTTTTGGACTTGAAGTCATTTTGATTTTCAAGGACCTTAAAACTGCAAGACGATTTCTTATCTTAAATCAACATCCAAATGAAAAAAATTACCTTACTCATTTGCTTATTAATGCTCTTTACAATAGGTGCGGGCTATGCCCAAAACGCCTGGACCAAACCTCAGGGAAATGGCTATTTTCAGGTGGCTTTTCATAATATTTCAAATTACAACACCTTATTTAACCGTGATGGAGATGCCATAGAATTACCTCGCCAGATTAGCGACCGTACCATACAATTATACGGTGAGTTTGGGCTTACCAATAACCTGACTTTGATTGCCAATGTTCCTTACAAACTACTCCAGACAGGAGATGCCCAAGTGGCTACGCCCATTATAGAAGAAGGAAGTTTGAATACTTTAGGGAATGTTTCGCTAGGATTGCGTCATAAAATTTACAGTGGAGCAGTCAACATTAGCGCCCAGGTAGATGTTCAAGGCAATACTTCTTCTTATAACGACAAAACCGGACTACGCTCTGACCTGGATGCCTGGAGTGTGACCCCAACCATTTCGTTAGGAAAAGGGGGCTCGAATAGTTTTTTTCAAGCCTTTGCCGGATACGTTTGGCGTTCCAATGATTATAGCCATCACTTAACCGTTGGGGGAGAGGCTGGAACCAAAATCTTCAAAAAACATTGGCTCATTGGTTTTGTCAACTTCTTTAACTCATTCGAAAACGGAAACCGTACCGAGGAACTGAACAATGTATTTACAGGTTTATTTCTCAACAACCAGGAATATGTCAGTTTTGGTTTCAAAGGTATATTTTACATCCAGCCCAACTTTGGCATCAATGTGGGCGCGGGAGGAGCTTTTTCGGGCCACTTGGTAGCCGCGGCTCCTGCACTTTCGCTAGGAATCTTTTATGAGTTGAAAGACTAATATCAGCTTTTTACCTCAAATTCGGCGCAGTCTACCCGCAGTTCTTCCTCCTGAAGCGATTGATCAAGAAAAGCGCAAAAGTGCTTTCCTTGATTGACCCGATGAAATCTGCACTGGAAACACATACGCTGTACCGAAATAATATCAGCTTGCTGGAGCTTATGAATAAGCTCTAGCAGGCTGGTATACAACACCTTTTTTTGGTTGTTTGACAAAGCATGCAAAGGCTGGGCAATGGGTTGGGCAAAATTTGCCGCTTTTTGAGCTACCTCTTTACCTTCTGTTGTTAAATGTATTTCGTAGCTGCGACTATCGCCGGCATCGGTATGCTTACTGATGAGTTTTTTTTGTGCCAATGCCTTTACCGCATCGCTGACGGTAGCCTTGGTCATATTAAATTCCTGCGCGAGGTAACTCACTTTGCATTTTTCGTTACTATGAAACAGCAAAAAAATCAAGATTTGCATTTGAATCGGACTCAACTTGTTTTCTTTGCTTTCTTGCCATAAGGCCACCCTAAAGCTCTCGGCAATGCGTTCCAAGGCTACTACAATCTTGCTTTCCAGGTTTTTTATTTGGTGTTTAGGGTCAAATACACTTTCATTATTCATTAGCAATCACAACTAAATTCGGTAAAATCTGAGTAATGGGGCGATACCTGCTCATTGACTTGCACAATTCTATCTAAACGGATGTGTTCGCCGGTAGCCAACTCTATAAATTCTTCTTTTTGGTGAGTATACACATCTTTTATCAAAGCATCTATATACAGCCATTCCCCAATGGGGGTAATATAGTGAATTCTTGAGTAAATTCGCCGTGTGGCCAAATGTAACAATACATCGTGAAAACTACAGTCAATTGGGGTATATGGTTGATTGTTCATTTTGGTAAGTATTTTAGATAAATTAAGATGAGGCTGTCTTGTCATGTACCTTTCACCGTTGCGGTTGACGTTACGCACAAACACTAAAAAAGGGATAATGTAGGTAATCATTACTTACAACCCTGCATTTCTAAAATGTGGTAACCTTTTTCGTTGATGCTATTTAAGAAATCGTCTCCAGCAAATTCAGTATGGCAAAACACACAATTTTTGGGATTCAGTGGTTGGCCTTCCTGCCCCTTTTGTTTTAAATAAGCTTTGCCAAACTCCACTACTTGTTCATAAGCAGTATCTTCGGGAACAATGATGTCAAAATGCATTTGACCACCTTCGCGACGGTCTACCCAAGTATCAAATATGGCACATTTCATAGTTTTAAAATTTTAGTGTGAATAGTGAGTTTTAAGTAGGACTTCTAACTATACAGTTCAAAAAAACAGAAAGTTTCTTGCGTCTTAGATAAAGTGGTTACCTACTCTGCTTACTATTTGTATTGTTTCAATGTATACTACCAGACATTTTAGCTAAAGTTGGCCGTGAGGACACAGCCAACGGCGCGGTCGCCTTCGTTTGTGTCTCCACAAACGAAAAATGTCTAATAGTATGGTTTCAATGATAATAAAACAAATGTAGTAAGGATTCCTAACTTTTAAAAATATTTACCTTAAAAAAAACACCTTTTAAAGCTTATTTGATTGATTTAGCCAACCTTTTGCAAGATATGTCCAAGTGTTAATCGGGTAAATTTTGTTCTTTTGCATTGCGCAAAACAAACCATGAGGCATTACAAAGTGTGATATAATAAATAAGTTTTTTTGCTTACATAAGCTTTTGAGCAAAGTCAAAAAAACGAGACAGGAAAGTAAGTGATATCTATCAAACTCCAGGTTATGCTGTCTGATCAAGCCGTATAACCATAAAATTATGGGTAAATCAATTGCCATTCGTCATTACAAGTCCAAGACGAAAAATTAAGTGATGCAGACATGTATGGGTAAGGTATATCATCATACATGTCTTTTTTTGCTTTAGACCTCCCAAGTACGAACAAGCTAATTCTTATCTATGAAAGCAGGTACCAGCATAGGTCACCTGAATTGTAGCTATTAGACTTTATATTCCCCTTATTTGATGCTTTTGTACCGCATTTAACCAATCCAAATTACAGCCCTTACTTTAACATCACTCTTACAAAGGAAAATTTTTTGAAATAAATATAGTTAACTATATAGTTTGCTATACAAATTCCATTACCTTTGTGTCAATTAAAAGAATGTTATGGATAAAGATTACATAAAATCACTGGGTTACAGAGCATTAGACAGCCGGTTGAAACGTATCAGCGATCGGATTACCCACGACATTAGAAAATTATACAAAGAAATGGACCTGGATATAGAACCTGGTTGGTACTTGTTATTGAGGCTCTTGAAGGAAAATAAACAGTTGACGATTGTTCAGATTGCCGAACAACTCAATTATGCTCATCCAACTGTGGTAGTAATTATCAAGAAGATGGTAACCAAGGGATATGTAGTAGCAGAGAGGGACACTGAAGACAAACGCAAACAATTGATTTCTATGACCGAAAAGGCAAAAGAGGCGTTGCCTGGGATGGAAAAAATATGGCAAAGTTGTGATCGGGCTATTTTTCAGGTTTTAGAAGAAGATGAAACGATATTAAAATACCTGGATGTCATTGATGAGGCATTAAAAACGTCAAGTTTTTATGACCGATTTAAAAATGAACTCAATGACAAAGATTGATTTATTGAAAGACGAAATAATGTCATAAGTTTTTTTACCATTCAAATTATACAACGATGAAAAACATCATTTTTTTACTATTAGGCTTATTAATGAGTACTTCACTTTGGGCGACCGAAACCAAAATTGTCATTCGTGCCAAGGCACGGGACGCTAAATTTATCGGAAGTTCATTAGGAGGAGCTTATGTAATTGTACGGAATACACTCAATCAACAGATTTTGGCTGAAGGAAAAACCAATGGCAGCACCGGAAATACTCGTTTGATCATGAAAACTCCTTACCTGCGAGGCAACTCGATTGCAGATAAAGGTACTGCATTGTTTTTGGCTACACTTGACATAACTGAGCCGACCTTTGTTAGAGTAGAAGTGTATTCTCCTATTAATAAAAAACAGGCACGTGCTACCGTAAGCACAGAGTTATGGGTGATTCCAGGCAAGCACATTTTAGGAGACGGTATTATGCTAGAGGTGCCTGGGTTTATTATTGATATTCTTAAGCCTCGTACTCATCATTACATATCGCTAAAATCGGTGAAGAACAAACCTTTTGAAATAAAAGCAAACATTGTGATGATGTGTGGATGCACAATTAATAAAAAGGGCCTGTGGGATTCCGAAAAGATGGAAGTAAGAGGGGTGCTTAAGCGTAATGGAAAATTATGGAAGGAAGTACCACTAAAGATTGTATCGACGAACCTATTTGAAGGCAATACCCAAATTACCGAACCTGGAAACTATGAGTTAATTGTGTATGCCTACAATGCACAAAGTGGTAATACTGGAGTAGATAAAGTAAATTATGTCATTTATAACTAGGCCAAGTTTTGGGATAGAGCATTAAGTCTCTATCCCAAATCCTGCCTTGCTCAAAGTGTGTAGGGTTTCCAGAATTTTATCCGATTTTACCATCAAATAATCTGTATCGTAGGTAGCAATGACACAAATATTGATGCCTGCTTCGGCCAGTGGTGTCGAAAATTTAGCGGTTATCCCCGTTAACGATAAATCCAGTGTACCTGTAATGCGCAACAAGCGCCAACTTTCCTCTACCGTAATCCCTTTAGGTACCAAAAACTCTTCACATACAATAGACAGCTCATGTTTACTTTTGGTGATACTAAAAAACGCCGATAAATAAACCCAATCAGGTACTCCTTCTTCGGGTTCCAGGCGGCATAAACTATAAGTACTTGAGAGTAGTTCAAAAGTGAGTTGGTTCATAAGTAGTTGGTTGATTTGTTCTTAAGAGCTTGTTTAAAAATTAGTTTTATATAATTGATTTCCAAAGGTGAAACAGAGATCGCCTTCGGCTAAGTTATAATCTAGGTTAAAAACGTGCCTTTTACGCTCTGATTTTAGTAATTTTTTCGTCAATAGCTCTAGCTATTCACTTAAAAATGTACTTCATCAGAACAAAAAATTAGTTTGCCTGTCTACTTTCAAAGATGAAACAGAGCTTATCATTCAGCTTCACTGAATGAATGGTTTATCATTTTTAACTCTGAGGACAAAACTTAAACAAGCTCTAAAGGCTAAATATAACCTTCTGGAGTTAAAATAATCGTGATAGACACACTTTTTGGTTCCCATTCGTAGTGGCTGAAAGACTCACAAGAAAAGAAAGTACATGGCGCACTCGAAACTATCACTGATCATTTTATTACTCCTATTTCAAAGTTACTCCTATGCTCAAAACAAGGAACAAATTGTTGTGCAAGGCACTATTTACGCCAAAGCCACCAAAAAACCACTGCCGTTTGCTACTATTGCCATTCAAGGTCAGACCATTGGTACAGTAAGTAATCAACAAGGCCGATTTTTGTTACGTATTCCCCAAAAATTCTCCAATGCCCAACTGGTGTTGTCTCATATTGGGTATAAATCACAAGTATTAACCATCCAACAATTAGTTAACATAAAAAAATATTATCTTGAAGAAGATGCTCAAATCCTGCAAGAAGTCACTATTACTGGATTGACTGCGCCTACCATTATTCGCAAAGCTTTGGACAAGATTCCCGATAATTATTATGCGAAGCCTTACATCAATGAGGGTTTTTATCGGTTGACTACTCAAAGAGATGAGGGACAAGATTACATACAGGCTTCGGAGGCTGCTTATGAGATATACAAGGCAATTCCGGCAAAGAATAGTCAGTTAAAACTCAATAAAATGCGGGCCATCAAGCACGAACGCTTGATGGAAAATATGGAACTTCGTCTACAGCCAGAGTCTATATTCTCGTCTGACTTTGTTCGGTATTTAGATGACTTTCGTCTGCTTAATAAAAAAGGGCTTAAAAATCATATATTCAAACTGAAAGGTACCCGTAATTATGAAGGTGCCAAAGTATACGTCATCGAGTTTGACCAAAGACCTGGGTGGAAAAAATCTGGATACAAAGGAGAGTTTTGGATAAACACCCAATCTTTTGCTTTTGTATGGTTCGATTTTGAGCGAAGCCCCCGAGGCATTGGTTATGTAAAAGTGGGTAATCTGGCCGAAAGAGCTTTGATGAAGCTCCTCAAGCTCAAGATTAGACTACAAAAAGAACGTCACCAATATCGTTATCATAAAATAGGGGATCGATATTATTTTAAAGAAGCTAAAGTAGAGGCGCACAATAGTATTAGAAATGGCGTACGCAACTTTCAATATTTATCTGTTAGTCATTTGCATCAAGTAGTTACTAATATACAACTAGAGCAAGTGACACCATTTGCCAAAGAAGATGTACTTCGTAACAAACAATGGATTGAAAAACAGGAGGAATTTCTGGACAAAGGCTTTTGGGATGCCTATAATATAGTATTGCCTGAAATAGATTTTGCGACCATTGCTCAAAAAATTGACGCTGAAAACCGCGCTAATACGCTTAAGGTAGAAGTAGAGGACTGGCTTCGCTCGTGTCCCAAAGACAAGGCTTCCCGGATGGATTCCATTATGAGCTATTATCACCGAAAAGGGCTTTTTGCTGGCAATGCGTTGGTTACTTATCAAGGAAAAGTATTATTGAACAAAAGCTACAATCAATCTTATACCAAGAATGTCCTCAATACCCAGTTTAGGATTGGGTCTACCAGCAAAACCTTTACTTCTATGCTGCTGATGCTATTGGTCAAAGATGGTCAATTGAAATTGAGGGATCCAGTAGGTAAATTCTTACCCAATTATGCCCACCCTCAGATTACCATTGCCCAACTGCTGACCCATCAGTCGGGAGTACCCAACTACACCAATAATTCAGAATATTTGCAACAAGTCTTATCTCGACCTTTTAGCAGTCAAGAAATGCTCACCCAATTTTGTAGCGATTCTCTGGAATTTACCCCTGGCAGTAAGTTCAAATACTCCAACTCAGGTTATGTAGTGTTGGCCAATGTAATAGCAAAAGTTGCTGGAAAACCCTATGGTGAGGTTTTACAAGAAAAAATATTAAAACCTTTGGGAATGGAACAGACTTATTTTGGTGATCAAAAGAATGCTAATTTGGCTACCGGGTATTTGTATGGAAAGCCAGAACCTGCTTATCCGAGTCAAAACAATGTGGGAGCAGGAGGAATTGTATCTACTACTACCGATTTGCTCAAATGGAGCCAGGCATTAGACAAAAATACATTGTTACCCGTCACTTTGCGAGAGCAATTGTTTGTACCTCGAGCCGAATATCTGGATTGGAACGCTGACTATGGCTATGGTTGGATGATAGACAAGTACCAGTTTTTGGTGTCTAAGCGACATAAGGTGCATCTCCACCCTGGAACCGACCTTGGGTTTTATTCTATGTTTGTAAAACAACCCGACGAGCAAATTACCATTATTCTACTAAGCAACACGGGCGATTTCCCCCGCTTTGAGATCAGCGATTTGATTTTGAATGAGTTGAATTGACGCTTTTACTATTTAAAGATAAACATACTATTGGGTGTTTTGACTAAAGTTGGTGGTAAGGACATTGGCCAAAATGCCAGATGATAGGATCAAAAGATTATTACGGATTATACTAAAAAGCCAAGCAAATAAAGGGATGATTTTAAATAATGAGAGCGAATCATTTTTTTGATAACCATCGAATATCATTTTTAGTTCTTAAAATATAAAGATTAGCTCAAAGCGAAATTTCGCAAATGCTTAATCTTTGAAATATGTTTTTTTTACCATATATTCGCTAACCTTTTTTTGAGGGGAATACAAGCCCTTTGGGCGGTTTTTCTACCTCAATGATTTCCTTTTTTAGGAGGTCAATATTGGACTAGAATTAATTACATATCAGTAGTAATCTTCAAACAATCACACATATATATGTCAAATTTTGCTGAACTTACCATTGACGGTAAAACTTATCAACTTCCTGTAATCGAAGGTAGTGAAGGAGAGAAAGCGGTGGATATTACCAAACTAAGAGCTCAAACTGGTTTGGTAACTCTAGATTCAGGATTTAAGAATACCGGATCAACCACCAGTGGTATTACCTTTTTGAACGGAGAGGCGGGAGTATTGCGTTACCGTGGCTATTCTATTGAGGATTTGGCGGAGCATGCCAGCTTTCTGGAGGTAGCATATCTGCTTATTTATGGCAACTTACCTAACCAAGACGAACTTTCTCACTTTACTTCTGAAATTACACGTCGTACTTTAGTAAACGAGGGAGTAAAAACGATTTTTGACGGTTTCCCGGTAAATGCGCACCCAATGGGAGTAATGGCGTCATTGGCTTCTTCATTGGCTTCATTCTACCCAGAGTCTATCGATCCACATCGTACACCAGACTTGGTAAACCTGACCATTATCCGTTTGTTGGCTAAATTCCCAACATTGGCGGCCTGGTCTTATAAAAACTCTAACGGTCATCCCGTAAATTACCCACGCAACGAGTTAAACTATGTACAAAACTTCTTGTACATGATGTTTGCTTTGCCAACCTATGAGTACTTGATCGATCCAGATATCGAGGAAGCTTTAAACAAATTATTGATCTTACACGCCGATCACGAGCAAAACTGTTCTACTTCTGCTGTTCGTTTGGTAGGTTCTTCTCAGGCAAGCTTGTATTCTTCGGTTTCGGCGGGTATTAGTGCCCTATGGGGACCTCTACACGGAGGTGCCAACCAACAAGTGATTGAAATGTTGGAACAAATCCACGAAGATGGTGGAGATGTGAAGAAATACATCGAGAAGGCTAAAGACAAAAACGATCCATTCCGTTTGATGGGCTTTGGTCACCGTGTATACAAAAACTTTGATCCTCGTGCCCGCATCATCAAGAGCTCTTGTGATAAGGTATTGCAAAAACTAGGTATTTCTGATCCTACTTTGGATATCGCCAAAGAACTGGAAGAAGTGGCCTTGAACGACGATTACTTCGTAGAAAGAAAACTATATCCAAATGTAGACTTCTACTCTGGTATTATTTACCGTGCGTTAGGCTTCCCAGTAGATATGTTTACAGTAATGTTTACTTTGGGTCGTCTTCCTGGCTGGATTGCTCAATGGAAAGAAATGCGTGAAGCACAACACCCAATTAGTCGTCCTCGTCAGATTTATACTGGTTCTGGTGCACGCGATTTTGTGAAGATAGGGGATCGTGGCAATGATACCAACTTGATTAATATTGCCCGCATCAAGCGCAGAAAATAAGCAAAGCAAAAATTTTGCATATACATATATTAAAAAAAGGTGAGCTTTTAGAGTCTCACCTTTTTTTATATAATATTTTTCGAAAACATTTAATCCAACATAGGCGAACGTTGCAATTCGTCGATAATGGTGATAAACTCACCTAAAATCATCGCAGTAGCTCCCCAAACGGTATGGCCATCAATGTTATAAAAAGGCAGATTTACAGTTTGCCCCTTCCATTGTACTTCCTTTACTTCACGTTTGGCATCTCCGAGTAGGCTTATCAAATCTACCGTGATTAATTTAGCCACTTCTCGCTGGCTAGGTACAAATGTGGGTTTGTGGGGGATAGCCGCTACCACTGGATGTACAATAAAGTTGCTGGGTGGAATGTATAACTGGCTCAGCCTACCCAAAACAAAAGAACGGTCTACATCTACGCCAATTTCTTCGCTGGTTTCCCGGAGAGCAGTCGCAATAAAATCCAGGTCTTCTTCGTCTTTTTTACCACCTGGTAAAGCTACCTGGCCACTATGTACTCCTTCGTATTCGGGGCGCACAATGAGTGGAAAGTGTACGTGTTGGTCTTCGCCAGGATAAAGCAAGATTAACACACAACCAATTCGGGTGTTGGCATTGGGTTGATATACCTGTTGATGGTTTTTGGGAAAACGTTGAGGAGGGGCCATATGGGCTTGAGCTGAAATGCCCGGAAGTGCCAGACTAAGTCGTTCTTTGAGTTGAATTTGTAATTCTTGGTAAACGTCTTGTGACATAATGTGTGTACTTCTTTCAATCTAATCGCATGAGAATATTCCTATTTACTGCCCATTGTGTTTTTTTGTGTAAATAGGTTTAGGCACTATTGCAATGATACAAAATTATCTGGAATAATCCAGGTTTATAGGGTGCTTTTTCTATAAAAAGTACAATATAGCTATCGTTTTATGGTACTTTATCTATATTTAGTTATATTATGTGTATTTCAATGATTGTCTGGAGAATACTGAGGCCAAAAATGTAACCTAAAAATAAGTAACCCAAAGTAAGTAGCTTTAGATAACAAGGCTTTTTTTGTATCATTGTCTTGATTAACAGAACTCTTCTTGAGAGCTTGTTTAAAATTCATTAATTAGCCCTTTTTCGCGCCTTTTTGGATTATATATTGTCAAATTTATCGGCAATAGCGCTGCTATTCCCTCAAAATTTGACGCATCTAATCTCAAAATGCATCAAAAAATTTACTTTAAACGAAAATTTAAACAAGCTCTGA
>DMXI01000240.1 GCA_003483885.1 Microscillaceae bacterium | reverse complement strand
ATTTTTTGTTAAAATATTTCTCTGAATAGCTTTAATAATGAACATTGAATTTTAAATACACTCTTAAATTGATAACAAATACATAAATGTCTCGTCCAACTTCTGAAATCTATCTCTATAACCCTCAAGAAGCCTGTACTGGTAATATTGAAGTCAAGAAATTGGGTGATTATACTTTTCAACTCCTATGTAATGATCCTTTCGACGAAGACCTAAGTTATGGAACAATCATAGAAGTAGAAGAAAACCTTACCGCAGAGGGGCACTTTCAACTCAAAAAAATTGTACAAGTTTCTGAGTACAATCGAGAAACCTACTGGCTTCCAAATTCATTGAATGAAACGGAACTACGGATTGTGGGAGATAAAATAGTAGCAGAAGGAGGATATTGGGAGGTAATTATGGGAGGAATTGGTATTGTAAACTTGCCTAAACAATCACATTTAAATGTTGATAAAGCGCTCAATACTCTAGTTAAAGAAAAATTATTGAAACAACTTTTACAGGGATTGATTAATTCCCACTATATAAAAAAATAAAAATAAAAAGCGAAGCCACCACAGCTTCGCTTACTTTTTAAACCTAAACTAATATCTCCTTTTTCTTTGGGAGATAAAGTGCTTACAAGATAGACATTTTTTCCGATATTTCAGTATTATCGAAAAAACCTGGTATTTAATAAACACCAGGTTTCCATCCATCTAACTTATGTTTACGAACTTCTACGTTCCATCTGCTGCCATTACCTTTTGTAAAATACGATTGTTATAAAAAATCGTAAAAAAATGAAGCAAATGGCAAAAGTTCTTGAGTTGTAAGCTAAAACCTGTCTTTTATGATGATTAACCGCTTATTTTACGATTATCCAGGCTGGACGTCCATCATAGGTACGGTGGTAAGTCAGGCGGGTTTGAGCACTGCCATTGGGACGCATCAAATAAATTTCTCCATCGTCTCCATCCCGACCCGATTCAAACGCAATCCAGTTGCCATCGGGCGATAGGGTAGGGTGGGCACTCCCTCTTTTAGGGTGGTTGGTCAACTGTTTGAATCTGGTACCATCCAAATTGATTCGCCAAAGTTCATAAGTCGTTTTATTACGGATTTTGATGTTTATTACAAAAGATTGGTGGTCTTTGAGCCAAACTACCCCCGAAAACATATAACCTCGTGACGTAACCGTAGTAGTTTGCTGTGTTTGAGTATCGTAAACCCTTAAATACAGGTTGTAATAATCTGTTCCACTCAAAAAAGCCAGTTTTTTGCTGTCTCGTGACCAAAAAGTAATGACAATGGTCGCAAAATGTTTTTGTTGGCGATTTTGAGTGATCTGACGATGCTTCTTGCTTTGGGTATCATACACAAATACTTCTCGATATTTATCGATTTTTTTTACATAAGACTTGTAACGGCCATTGGCGCTTATGTTTTCTTCTATAGCTTGTGCATCTACAAATCGACGCTGATGAGGAGTTACTTGTTGGTTATTGAGATTGACCTTATATAAATTTTGCGAGGTGCCACTTTCGCTGGGTGCTCGCCTAAAAATCACGTGTTGGCCATCACCTGCACTTCTGGGGAAACTATTGCTATCATCGGTATCGGTAAGCCTTTGTAATTGAGTGCCATCGGGTTTCATCATAAAAACATCGGCTGAGCCACCCCGATAAGAAGTAAAAACCAGGCGATAATTGGCGGGGATGATTGGAGTAAGGTTTTGTTGACCCTTGACGGTATTCCAGGGCGAGTACCAGTCGGGGTGCTGGTCTTTCGCGGTAGATTTGGTCAGTTTTTGCTCAGTTTGGGTAGCCAAGTCATAAGTATACAAATCATAATTACCATCACGAATGGAGGTATACACCAATTTTTTAGCATTTCCATTCCAACGAGCCAAAAAATCGGATTGTGGGCTATCTTTGATCCTTTTAAGTTGGGTTCCATTGGCTTTGATGCTAAAAAGCTTATCTACCTCGTTTTCGTGGGCGTGAAATAATACCTGATATCCATCTTTAGACCAAGCTGGATTACCTACTTCAGTGTTGAACTTGGTCAATTGCTTTTTGCCCGAACCATCCACATTGATACGGTACAATTCATATACACCACTTTCAATGCTTACATATACCAATTTACGACCATCAGGTGACCAGTCGGGACGGCCACAAAATGGTCCGCTACTTGTTAACTGTTTTCGGTTAGTACCATCAATGTTCATCAGATGTACTTGATAACTTCCACTTTCTTTGCTATTAAAAGCGATTTGTTTACCGTCAGGAGATATCACAGGATTAAGCTCATTGTAAGGGTTATTGCTTAAATTACGTTTTTGACTACCATCCCTATTCATCAAAAAAATCTGGTGACGTGTGCCCCTTTTAGAACAATAGACAATCTTTTTTCCATTGGGTGACCACTTAGGCCAAATGTCATGGCCCGAAAAACGAGTCAATTGTCGACGGTCGCTTCCGTCGGGGCGCATAGAGTAAATTTCAAAATTACCCTGGCGGTTTGAACTAAATACGATTCGTTCTTCGTCTGGTAGAACCTGAGAAAAGGATTGATCGCCTTGAGCAGTACAGGACACATATAACCAACAAAAAGTAAAAAATAAAAGGTTTTTCATGACAAATGCGTTTTTGTACAAAGCACGTCACAAAAAAGCGAAAAAGCCGTTTTGAGCGTTTCAAGCTACTTTCAATAGATCATTTGAAAGAAAAAATCACTAAGATTGACTTTTTTTGAGCGATTGTAGATAACCTTTGGGAGTAACCCCGGTAAATTTTTTGAAAATGCGATAAAAAGAGGTTTCCGAATTAAAACCTGATTCTTTGGCAATACCCAATAGCGAGATGCGTTGAATGTCATCAGAAGCAAGCCGCGATTTAACATGATTTACCCGCCATTCATTGACAAAATCGTGAAAAGAAACTCCCAATCCCTGATTGAGTACTAGTGACAAAGTTTGCACGTTGACACCAAGCAAATCGGCTACTTCTTTGGCCCTCAATGTACTTTTAAGATATAGCTGCTGAGTTTGCATCAAGTCTTTTAACTGTTGCCCTTGTGTGATAAGTTGTTGTTGGTCAACGAGTGATGTACTGGTTGTTTTTTCAGGTACTTTAGGTACCTCCACTACCATCATTTGCTCAGACCTAAAGTATGCCGAGAAGCCTATAAAATAACTCAAAAACGCAATCATCAAGAAGTAAGGATAAAAGTAGATAAACTTCATTTGGTATTGCATTAAAAACACATCAATGAGCGTAAGTACCAGCCAAAGCAAGGAAAAAACAGCCAACAATCGTAAAAATCGCTTGAGCCATTGGTAAGTCTCAAGGTTAGGGTCGGCATAAGCCTCTTTGACTTGTTTGCCATAAGTTTGGATGAGTTGGGCAGCAGCCCATAAATAAGCCACAAACCCAAGGGTAGCGATTACCTCCATGACTGGCTCTACATAACGCCAATGAATCGCTCCATAAAACCATTGACGATAGCGGAGGGGTTGTGCATAGATCACCCACAGGTAAATAAACTGAAGCAAGCCAGGCAATAGATGTAGCCATTCTCTGAGAATGAATGGGTGCTGGGGGCGGGTAATTTTGCGGCTAAACAACCAGATTAAAGGACCATACCAAAAGTTGAGATAGAGAGGAGCCAACAAGGTGTATCTTTGCCCAAATATTTTGTAAAGGTCAGATGTGAGAATGATGATGCGAATGTTATACAAAGCCAGACAAATAATCCAGATAGCCAAAAGCTGAGAGGCTAGCTTGTAGGGCTTTTTGAACATAAGCATCAGTGCCACGATCAAACCTTGCAATGCCCCTAGTAATAACAGAATATTGAGGCCAGTTTTTAGGTTAAGTTCGAGGGTCATCATATACGTATTCAAAGAAAAGGCTTTTATACCCTAAAACCCAAAATCAATAGGTGGCAAACAAACATTGGTCAGTGCTGATAAGTTGAAATCAATATCACAAAATATGATGAGAAGCTAGTGAATCTGTACGATTTGAAGTAATTCATAAAATCTAGGATGGCTTCATCATTTGATGGGCAACTCCTAATGTTTGTATCTACTAATCTACAGCTATTTCCAGCATGACTTTTACCTGATTGCCCAATACAAAACTTCGTGCTCCTACGCCAAAATCCAGTCTATTGATTTCAAACTGTGCTTTGAAAAGCTGATCCTCGAAACTGAAGGGTATTTTCAGTGATTTGGTTTTACCTTTGATGCTAATGTCAAAAGTACCCAAAAAAACACCCGATGACTGCTCTACGATATGGGTAGATTGCATGGTAATGGTGGGAAACTTGGCCGCTCTAAAGTAATCGGGCATGCGCAGGTGAAAATCACGCATAGTATTGGCCGTATCAATACTTTTGGTAGTTACTGACCCCTCTAGCTTGCTCTCGGCAAGGTGGGCAGGGTCAAACTGAATGCTCCCCTCAAAATCCTGCAAGGTGCCAGTGACTGGAATTCCAGCATTTTTTATTTTAAAACGTACGCTGGCAGTGGTTACCTCCCAGGTTTTTACAGTTTTAGTAGTACTTTTTTGTGTCATAACAATCGCGAATCTGCAGCCATAACCATTTCTCACCGACATATGTTTGTAAGCAGGTGAAATCTACCTTAAAAGTGGATAGTAAAAAACGTGATTGAGAGAACCGATTAGTCTTTTCTAAATTTTAGATTAATGGGAATGATTTCAAAGTATTCCTGGAAATCTTCCATATAGCTTCGCATATCTTCATCGTCTTGTCGTACAAGCCAATTGATTTCAGTCCATATCTTACTGCTCTTATAGTAGTCTTCCAGTATTTTTATAATGGTAGTGAAACGCTTGAGCGTAGCGGTATTGAAGTAGTTCATGCGAAAGTTGAGCTCGATGGGTTGCTGGTTGTGCTGTAAGTATTGCTGCAGCCATACCAATACTGGCTCAAAGAAGCTGATGGTATCATCGCTGTAAGAGACTCCTGAAATTTCAAAAATATTGGTTTTGGTATCAAAATGTACTCTCGGTGAGTACTCACTTTGTTCAATAAATAAACTGTTCATTGCTTTAGACTAGGGTAAAGTTAATAGACCTGATGACTCGTATTATACCCAATGTTGAGGGTCGGATGCCTGCCAGGTTTTTCCTCAATATCAGTTATTCGGGCGCTAAATTGCGTTTTTTTTCGGGATTTTTAAAGCAGGCTCTCAATTTTGATGATACTTTATCCCATGCGGGTAAGTATTTGTGAATAATAGTTATACAAACCAAGGTTATTCAAACCTCCCATATTAGCCTTGATTACCTTGTAGGACAAGAAATGGAGGGGTAAAACAGGCAAAGAATTTTGGGTGAAAAGAAAAAAAATGAAGAATTTATAAAATAATTTTGCCTAAGGTCTGTGAATCATAGGATTTTAAATTAGCTTTGCAATTCAAAGATTTTTTATTTTCTCTGGAACACTAGTTTCAGAAAGCATTTTTATTATTAATGAATACAGGAACAGTAAAATTTTTTAATGAGTCTAAAGGTTTTGGATTCATTATCGACGACCAATCTCAAACCGAGTACTTCACCCACGTTACAGGATTGGTAGACGACATCCGCGAAGGTGATGCCGTAGAGTTTGAATTACAAGAAGGTAGAAAAGGTTTGAATGCAGTGAATGTGAAGGTCGTAAGATAACACACGCATTGAAATTGAATTATATTTTTTTGGAATAGAAAAAGCCCTTGTTTCTGCGGAGACAAGGGCTCGTTTTTTATAGAGCAAGCGATCGTAATTCTCTATATTTTTCGTTTGTGTCTCCACAAACGAAGGCAGCCGCGCCGTTTGCTGTGTCCTCACGGCCAACTTTAGCTAAAATATCTAGTAGTAGTTATGTGCACTATTAAATAACTCCCTTTGTGCTGGGAATTTCGCTACCAGTAATTTCTTTGGCCATTTTAATGGAACGGGCAAAAGCCTTGAAAATGGCCTCAATCATATGATGTTCGTTTTTGCCTTCACAACGGATGTGCACATTACATTGTGCGTGATCACTAAACGATTTGAAAAAGTGTTCAAACATTTCAGTAGGCATGCCTCCCACTTTTTCCCGTTTAAAATCAGTTTGCCAAACCAACCAATTTCGCCCCGAAAAATCCAATGCTACCTGCGCCAGGGTCTCGTCCATTACCAGGTTAAAAAAACCATAACGTTCTATCCCTCTCTTATCGCCCAATGCCTCACGAAATGCTTGCCCCAAAGCGATGGCGGTATCTTCTATAGTATGATGGGCATCGATGTGTAAATCACCTTTTACTTTAATGGCCAAGTCGAGTTTGCCGTGGTGGGCCAATTGATCCAACATATGATCAAAAAAACCAATCCCCGTATCCATGGCCTTCTGTCCGGTACCATCCAGATTCAAATTTATCAAGATATCGGTTTCTTTGGTGGCACGTTGCACCTGACTGGTACGCCCTTGCAATTGTCGTTCATAATTCAGGAAAAAATCCAGAATCTTATCCCAATCAGTTGTTGTGAGTACTACTGGTAAATTGTGGGCTGAGGCTTCTTCTTGCAGCAAAATCCCTTGACTACCCAGGTTTTGGGCCAACTGCATATCGCTGAGGCGATCACCTAAGACAAACGAATTGGCCAAATCATAGGCTGGATTGTCCAGGTAATGAGCCATAAGACCCGTACGAGGCTTGCGGGTGGGCGCGTTCTCGTGTTCAAAAGTGCGGTCAATCAAAATTTCGTCAAAGGTAATACCTTCCTGTTCTAGGGTTTTCAGCATTTTGTTATGAGCTGGCCAAAAAGTTTCTTCCGGGAAACTATCCGTACCCAACCCGTCTTGATTGGTAACCATGACCAACTCATAGTTGAGCTGTTGGGCAATCTGATACAAATTGCGAATTACCTTAGGATACATCTCTAGCTTTTCTAAAGAATCTACTTGATAATCGGTGGGGGGTTCAATAATAATGGTACCATCCCGGTCTATAAAGAGTACGCGTTTTTTCATATAAGTTGGTAGTCAACGGTCAATCATTGACTGTTTTTAGTGAATTATTACTGCTAACTAGTTTGTTTGGTGTGCTCCTTTAGTGCAGTTACTTAATCTTTCATAACTTCCTGCCTTTGGTCTTACTGAAAGGAGACCAAAGGTGCTGGACCACTTTGGGGAACCACGCTTATTTTACGATAAAATGACTTTCAGCATTCAAGCGGTTTTTGTGGCTCTTACCGAAGGGAGACCCTAATTTGTAATTATTAAAAATCAGAGGCCTACACTAACAATACAAACCCCTTTTACGAGCATGTATAATGCGTATTTTACTGATAATCAGCGCTAAACTGCTTTATAAATACTCTTGTCTGGTGCGCTCCAACAAAGAGAAGGCCATCAACCATCGAAACTTTTCATCAGTGCAACCAAGCGTTGATTTTCTGTTTCAGTACCCACCGAAATCCGCAGGCATCCTTCGCACAAAGGTTGAGTAGATCTATTGCGTACGATTACCTGATGTTGCACCAAATAATCATACAATCGTTTAGGCTGAGTGGTTTTGAATAAAATAAAATTAGTTTCCGACGGATAAATCTTCTGGATAAAGTCAAACTGAGGGAGTTGTGCATACAACCAAGCCCTTTGTCGATGAATTTCGGCAACAAACTCATTTTTTTGATCCAGATGCTCAAGCGCCTTGAGTCCTAGTTCTTGAGTAAGGCCATTGATGTTATAAGGAGGTTTTACTTTATTGAGCAAGCCAATGATCTCAGGAGAAGCAAAAGCCATCCCCAGGCGTAAGTTGGCCAATCCCCAAGCTTTAGAAAAGGTTTGTAAAATCACCAAATTGGGATATCGATCCAGCAAGCCGGTCATCGAAGGAAAAGCCGCAAAATCTATATAAGCCTCGTCTATGACTACAATTCCCTGGTATGCATTCAATATTTTTTCAAAGGCTTCCTGCGGAGCAATGGCATTACCCGTAGGATTGTTGGGGTTGCACAAAAAGATCATTTTATAATCATTATTTTGGGCTACCTCTAATACTTTTTCGGTAGGCAAGCTAAAGTCTTCATTGAGCAATACCTTGTCTACTCCTACATGATTGATATCAGCACTGACTTGATACATACCATAAGTAGGAGGGGTAATGAGGATTTTATCCTGACCAGGGATACAAAACACTCGAAACAATAAATCTACCGCTTCGTCGCTGCCATTGCCCAAAAAGATACGTTCCTCGGCTACTTGTTTTACTGTACTCAATGCTTGTTTCAAATGACGCTGGTAGGGGTCAGGGTAGCGGTTGTTGGGGGCATTGCCTACCGATCCTAACGGATTTTCATTGGCGTCCAAAAAAGTCAACGCGTTTTGAGTAGCCGTATCGTCTTCTATGACAAATTCATCCCGGGCCGAAGAGTAAGGCTTCAGGGCCCAGATATTGGGGCGTACCAGTTTTTCTAAGTTAAATGTTTTCATTAGTCCACAATCATTTGCTGGCGCACGCGTCCTCGCGTGTGCCCTTTGAAGATATTTTAATAGTTCATCAACCAATCAATAACTCGAAGTTATTTTTCAAAGCGAATACTTACCGCCCGTTGGTGCGCGGTGAGTAGCTCTGCTGATGCCATCGTTTCTACCGTTTGGGCAATGTTTTGCAAACCAGCCCTTGTCAAGTGTTGGAAAGTGATTTTTTTATAAAAACTGTCTAGCGACACGCCACTAAATGCTTGAGCAAATCCATTGGTAGGCAAAGTGTGATTGGTGCCAGAAGCATAATCTCCAGCCGATTCTGGAGCAAAGTTTCCTAAAAATACCGATCCCGCATTGGTAATTTGTTCGCCTACCTCTTCAAAGTTTTGGGTAGCAATAATTAAGTGTTCGGGTGCGTAATCATTGCTAAATGCCACGGCTTGATCCAAAGCCTCAAATACCACTACTTTGCTGTTTTCTAGAGCTTTTTCGGCAATTTCTCGGCGTGGCAAACTGGCCACTTGGCGTGTTACCTCAGCTTGCACTTGTTCGGCCACCTGTTGGCTGGTAGCAATCAATACTACCTGACTATCTACCCCGTGTTCCGCCTGAGAAAGTAGGTCGGCCGCTACATAAGCCGGCACACAGGTTTCGTCGGCAATCACGGCTAGTTCAGAAGGACCCGCAGGCATGTCGATGGCAGTACCTCTTTTAGCCAGCAAAGTTTTAGCAGTTGTAACGTATTGATTACCAGGGCCAAATATCTTGTAAGTCTGTGGAATACTTTCGGTACCATACCCTAAAGCAGCAATGGCTTGAGCACCGCCTACCTTGTATATTTGCTCAATGCCGACTACTTTGGCGGCATACAAAATGGCAGGGTGAATGCTTCCTTCTTTGTTGGGAGGGGAGCAAAGCACAATTTCTTTACAGCCTGCGATTTTGGCGGGTGCCCCCAGCATCAACACCGTCGAAAACAAAGGTGCAGTGCCCCCTGGGATGTATAGCCCTACTTTATCGATGGCTACACTTTTTCGCCAACAAGTGACGCCATCGATAGTTTCTATCTTTTTTAAGGGTTCTTTTTGGGCCTCGTGAAAGGTACGAATGTTTTGGTAGGCCTGCTGAATGGCTTGTTTGAGCGAATCTTCCAGCATTTGTTCTGCGGCCTCTACCTCGGCAGGGCTTACGGCTAATTGATCAATTTTGCTCTGATCAAATTTTTCGTTGAAATAATACAAAGCCTGGTCGCCTTCCTGGGCTACTTTATCCAAAATAGCCTGTACCTGAGTCTCAATGATGTCCGCTTCTATGGTAGCCCGTTTGCCAATGGTTTTCCATTCACTTTGGGGCGGATTTATAATAATGTCTTTCATATTTTTAGTCTATTGTTCACAGTCAACAGTCCACCGCCGACTGTCGACTGAGCGCTTTTTTATACAATCATTTTTTCAATAGGTACAATCAAAATACCGCCTGCTCCTTTTTCTTGCAATTGGTCAATGATGTTCCAAAAATCATCTTCATTAATTACTGAATGTACCGAACTCCAGCCTTCCTCAGCCAACGGTAAAATCGTAGGGCTTTTCATTCCAGGGATGATGCTTACAATATCGTCTAACTTGTCGTTGGGGGCGTTGAGCAAGATGTATTTGGTGTTTTTGGCCTTTTTGTAAGCCTTGATGCGAAACATGAGCTTATCCAGCAAAGCCTGTTTTGCCTCACTGAGATTTTGGTTGGCTACTAACACCGCTTGTGATTTTAGAATGGTTTCCACCTCTTTTAGGCCATTGCTCAACAAGGTACTTCCAGTACTTACAATGTCGCACACCGCGTCGGCCAGCCCAATGCTAGGGGCAATTTCTACCGAACCGCTGATCAGGTGTACATCTACATTGATATTTTTTTCTTCAAAGAAAGTTTTCAGCGTGTGAGGGTAAGAGGTAGCCACTCTTTTGCCTTCAAAATAACTAAGGCCTTCGTATTCTAATTCACGCTTGACAGCCAATGAAACCCGGCATTTCGAAAAACCCAAATAGTCAATGACATTGATGTTCTTGTTTTTCTCGATGTGCACGTTTTCGCCAATAATACCAATATCTACAATGCCTTCTTCTACATAGGCAGGGATGTCCGAAACCCTTAAAAATAGAATTTCCGCTGGGAAGTTTCTGGCCTCGGCTTTTAAACGGCTGCCATAAGCACTAAAGCGAATGCCGCATTCTTTGAGTAAAGCTACTGAGTCTTCGTATAATCTTCCGGATTTTTGAATCGCAATTTTGATTTTTGTCTCCATGAGAGCAATGTCGGTTATGAGTTTTGAATGATAGTTTCTATAATAAATACTTACTTTCTGACGAGGACTATACCACAAACAAGGCATATTTAGACCTAAACATATCGACGCTTGCAACGAATTGCGATGAGCCAACACGCGGTCAGAAAATAAAAAGAAAATTTTAGATGGAATTGTTTAGTTTGCCCGATGGAGGCCCGATAAAACGGGAAAAGACAAACTTAAAAAATTAATGGCAATGATGGTGCGCCAAATGATGAGAATGGTGATGAGCAGGGGTAATGGTTGCAGAAGGTGTAGTAAGCGTAGGCGTAGCATTGGATGCTATGGGAGCTTCCTGTATAGTAGTGCAGGAACGTAAGAGATATTTTTGAGTTATAAAATTCATTACAAATAAGATTTTGTAAATGATGAATTGATTTGCGGCAAATATAAAATAAAAGGATTGGGAATTCCTAATGGATGAGAAATAAATGTAGTAGGTTTTGAGGTTGCGTTACTGATTAGATCATTGGCAGTTGTTGGCCTCAAACGGCTGGAACTAATCTATTTACCTGGGTGTTTTGCCCACAAAACGTTCTAAATCTATCTACCGATGAAAAAACTACGACCCTTTTGCTTATTTGCTTTTTTTGTGTGTTTCGCTTTGCCTAATTGGGCGCAAGTACAAAACCCTGATAAACTAGACAAGCGTTGGAAAACCGATACCACCATCCATACGGTGCCCTTAGAAGAGTTCAAAGCCTTGTTGCCCCGTGATGGTATTCCACCCATTGATCGTCCCAAGTTTTTTACCCAAAAACAAGCGCTACAAAACTACTTTGAACACGAACCTGTGATTGCCCTGGAAATAGAGGGTGTGGCTAAAGCCTATCCATTGAATGTGTTGACTTACCACGAAATAGTAAACGACAAAATAGGGGAGGTGCCCGTGACGGCTACTTATTGCCCGTTGTGTAATGCGGCCATTATTTTTGATCGCAGATTAACTTATAAAGGCAAAAAATATATATTAGATTTTGGGGTTTCGGGCATGTTACGCAAAAGCGATATGGTGATGTGGGATCGCCAAACCCAAACTTGGTGGCAGCAGATCGTAGGCGAAGCCGTGGTAGGGAAATTGGCTGGGGCTACGCTTACCCAGTTGGATGCGCAGATCATTTCTCTCAAAGAGTTTTTTAAGACTTATCCCAAAGGCGAGGTACTTTCTACGGATACTGGATTTGAGAAAATGAAAAAACGTTATGGCAAAAATTATTACAAAGGGTATGATTCCAGCGTACAGCCTCGCTTGTTCAAAGGTAAGGTAGATAGTCGTTTGCCTGCCATGGAGCGGGTGATTGATATTTATTTTCAAGGGAAGTATAAGATTTACCCTTTGAAAATTATTCAAAAATGGGGAGTAATCAATGACCGATTTAAACGCAAAAACCTGGTGATTTTTCATCAATATGGCACCCGCTCTATTTTAGATAAACAAGACATTCAGGCTTCTAAAAACATAGGCACTACCACCGTGTTTGATGCCAAGGTTAATGGACAAGTGCTCACTTTCAAAAAAGCTAAACAAGGTTTTACAGATCAACAAACTGGTTCAGTGTGGGACATTACTGGGCATTGCATTGCCGGAAAGCATCAAGGCAAAAAGCTCCGTCGACTGCGTTATGGCAACCACTTTGCTTTTGCTTGGTTTGCCTTTCATCCTGACGATAGTGAACTGTATCAGGAGTAAAACCGTTGAAAATTGAAAATAAAAGGCCTCAAAACTCTCGTTTGGTGAATAATGAGGCCTTTTACACATAGATATCTACCAGCTACCACTTATGCAGTTTACCGTGTGGACCTTGCTCTTGGGCGCCAAACTCTGAACTCCCTAAATGTGCATATTCAGACCTACATACTACCATCAAAAAGTTTTTCTTTTGATTAAGAGGAGCAGGTAGTTTCTTCAATAGGGCCTCGAAAGGAACTGACCCAGGGGCAGCATTGGGATAAGGGCTTTTTCCTGAGTTTTTGTCTGGTTTGAAACTCGCCAAGATAGCAATATCACACAAAGGAGCCATACGGCCAATGTTTGCGGCATCTCCCTCAGTGATTCCTTCATCGTGAGGAGCCACGATCAAATCAGGAGCATTGGTACCCATGGCAAATTGATCCGATTCTTTTGAAAACTTATCGGCATAATGAGAAAGTTCCGAAGTATCCTTGGAGGTTTGCTGTGATTGTTCAGTAGCACCTTGACCTCTGACGTATTTTTTGTGATGTTCTACCAAAAACGCAAAATTTCGTTGTACTTCACCACCTACATTTTTTACACCACCCTGGGTAAGCGTTACCCCGTGTGATACCCAAGCTACCATATTGCTATGCGCACTGGGTGATTGGTTGGTAAAATATTGTATGGTAAACTCTCCAAAACCAGGAACTTTTACTGGATAATCAGTCCTTTTGAGTCCCAAGGCTTCCACGTTCATTTCAATGGAATTTTGATTGGCTAACTCTTCTTTTTCTTGTTTGTTTTTCTGGTAATCTTTCTCGATTAATTTAATTGCTCTTTCTATAGTTAATTTCTCAAAGTACTCCTCAAAACTTTCTGCCTTAAAGGTTTGATCAAGCACCATCCGTGCAATACTTGCAGATTCTCTTGATTCATCAACATTTCGGGATGATTTTGCCTTTTTGAGTTTACTTGGGGGGATTTTAGATTGTTTGGTAACATTCATTCTTGTGTGAGATTTTTTCAATTTTGATGCCCTCGAGCTGGCAGTATTGGTAGGTAATGGGGAGCTTTCTTTTTTAGGCGAGGGATCCAGACTTTGGGCTCTTTTCAAAACATCATCGGTACTACTATACTCAAAGCTTTTTTGTTTAAGAGACAATAATACATTACTCAAAGAACCTTTGGATGCACTTTTGTGTAATAAGTGTGAAAAATCAGTTTGCGATTTTTGTCTTTTTTTGTTGACACTTTTAGTGTGTTGTTTCTTAGCTTTTGTTACCAACTCTTTGTACCACATGGCTTTGTCAGTTTCAGAAACCTGTGCAGGGCTAAGGTCTCCATCAATTCTACTGATGATGATACCCATAGAGTCTTCAAGACTAATAGAATGATCTGAGAGGTCTGGAACAAGTGATCCTTGCTTTTGTTCAGTAACAATATTAGGGGCAAAATGCACATGAGGGTGCGCTTTTTTATCAGAAGTTTGTTCTTGGGGCATTTGAGACTGGGGCTGAGGCAAATGCGTCAACTCATCTGCTGCCTTGTCAGACACAATGTTTTGCTCTGCCACAATATCGGCAAAAGAGGTTTCTGTTTGCTCGATGGTGAGTTTTTCCAGATCTTCGGCAGATACTTCAAAGTTCTGAGGGTCACCATCGGGTTTCACAGCCCAACTCACCGCATCTCCCCAGGAGTCAAACAACAAACCATTTTTTTGGTTTTTGTACACATCACCCAACCTACTTCTTATTATCCCTGCCGTTCCGTCACCTATATCCAGCCTTTGAATCTCCTTGTTTACTTCGGCCACGAATGTATCATAAGTTGGGATTTCATTATCAATTTTAATCATTCGTTGAATCACTCCTTTATTTTGGATAGTAGAAGAAGCTTGAGTAGTACTATCACTTTGCTTCATCTGGGTAGGCGTTCCTCCCTCGGCACTTTTAGGTAAAGGGGCATTTTCAATTTGTTCAGCCACTTTTTCACGCGTAGTATCTATGTTTTTGCCATTGATGACGGTATCACCTTTAGGAGTACCATTGATTGTATTGTCTATGGCATGCCCAAATTCGTGCTTACGGTTTTGCTCGGTAAATTTACCAGGGCCATAGTGAATGTCTTTGCCCTGGATGGTGGCATCGGCCCCTACTGTACCCGGAAAAGACGAGTTGGGGTGCTCTTTGTACCCCGAAAGATCTACTTTGTACTTGGCGCTCATTCTTTCTTTGAGGTCATCACCTCCCTGGGTATTGCGTTGTATGGTGCTTTTTGAGCTATTTCTTTGGATGGGTGTCTGCTTTGCTTGAATGGGCTTTTGTTTGGCTTGTATGGTTTTATGCTTGGCCTGAATAGGCTTGTGTTTCGCTTGTATAGGCGTTTGCTTGGCCTGGATTGTGGATTTTTGTTTTGATCCAAGGCTTTCCTTTTTTTGGACAATTTTGTGCGATTGGGCAGGTTGGTTGGCCTCCTGGTCGCTTTGTTTTTGGATTGGTGAGGGCATACGCAATATTTTATGGTTGTTTGAGTGACGTTGATTATTTCTTACAACCAATGAAGCGTATTAGCCATTATTTGCCACAAATAAGATGTTATACTTGCGTTAGATTGGGATTTTATTGTTGACAAAGTACTGTTATAAATTATTATAATTATATTTTGATTGCTTGGATTTATTTTTTATCCCGCGTTTGATACCGCCACAAAAAGCCTCGATAACCGCCTCAAAAATGTACTATTTTGAGGTTGCCCTAAAATAAATATTTCCAATCTCTGAGTATCAATTGCGTTGATCGGAAGGACTCTATGGGGTAATATACGAGTAAAGCCTGCAGAGTTTTCGCTACAGGCTTTTAAATTTGATATATGACACACGATCTACCTTGATAGAATGCTATTTAGAAATGATTGATGGTTACCCAGGAGGCTTCCTTTTTGAACTGATCCTTGGTTAATACAAAGCGACCATCTGTGTCATCGCTTTTATCGGTTTCTTTCAAGTTGTATTCCATGTTACTTACATTCCCTCCACCATCATCAGTTTGTTTGGGTACAGTTCTACCCCAAGGGTTTCTAATAATGAAATTATTGCCACGATACCCCACCACTGTATACACGTGGCCTGATTCTAACGAATCATCATTGTTCCAGCCTATGAGATTGGTAATATTCATAAAGCAGCAAGTGACCGCCTTGCCTTGGTCAAGTGCTTCTTTGATGGTTTGTACATTGTCATCGCTGATGTATACCCAAGAAGGCGTTTCGTAGTTTTTTTGTTGCCCGGTGAGGTGCCCCATTCCTACGTCACTTCCTAAGCTGCCATCACCAGTTTTTATACCTTTTTTCTTGAGGTGCCCCCCAATCTTAGTGTCGGGCACTTCTTCGCTTTTTGAACCTGTAAAACCAGCGGTAACATACGCCTTAGAAATAAGCCGTACCCATTCTCGACTTTTAAAATTGTCTACCACTCTTTTATCTTTAGAATTTTTACCCACTACTTGAGTACGATTCACTGTAATGTAGGTAGGTTTTCCACTAGATGTAAACAGACGTACCGTGGCAGTTCTACGGTCGAGGTGAGTAAACATAGATTTTATAAAACTAGGGTTGACGTCAGCCAGTGTAGCCAATGCCGCATACATGTAGCAAAGCCCTAACCCACCTTGTTTCACATCACTCCCTTTGATGTTTTGGGTCAATTCTTCCAGGTTTCTTGCTTTGGGAAAAGGAGCAGTGGTCCATTGACTTTCGGTCCAAAATTCATAATCATAATGATCAGTACCAAAGTCAAGCATACCGGGTTTTTTGTGAGGTATTTCACGAAAGCTTTTGCTGTCGGGGCGATCTAGTTCAGTACCCCCTTCCAGTTCTATTAAAGTTTCACGGTGCACTACGGGCACCCCTTTAGTTCCACAGGCTATTTCGGCTTCTCTTAGTACTTCGGGGGCCATTTGAGCAAGCAATGCCCTGGTTGCTTTGCCTACATTCTGCGAATCAGTACCAAGGCTTTCTTGTATTTCTTCGTACATAACAGCATCATTTGCCTGAGACAGGGCATCCGAGGGATCGTTGAGTGCTCCAAGGCCATAAAATTCCTTACTCCCACTGATGGTATTTACCCAATTGGTGTAGTCATCAAGCTCCAGGGGCAGGTCATTTTCAAGTTTGGGATCATTTTTTACCTTATCATATGGCATTTTGGGACCCAAATCTACCAGCGATGGATTGTTCGCAATTTTGGTAAATTCGGTAATACCTTTACTAAGCTTATTGGTTTCTGCCAAGACCAGGTTATCAGTGCTGAGTGCAGTATCTAGCTTTTGGTATAAACTAATGGCATTGAGTGCAAAACGTTTGATGATGCGTTCGGTGTGCTTGCGCTTCATGCTTCTCTTTTTATGCCCGGTCAATTCAGGTTTGATGTATCCCTGAATTACCTCTCCCTGAGTATTTTGAGACGTTTTGGTTTGTACCGGAGATGTTTCACCTGTTTTTTTCATTTGGGTAGTGGCCTCTCCTTCTATGCTTTTGGGTAGCGGCGTATTTTCAATTTTTTCCGCGGCTTTTTCACGCGTAGTATCAATGTTTTTACCATTGATTACTGTGTCACCTTTGGGGGGACCATTGAGCGTATTGTCGATGGCATGCCCAAGCTCATGTTTACGATTTTGCTCGGTAAATTTTCCAGGACCATAATGAATGTCCTTGCCTTGGATGGTGGCATCGGCGCCCACCGTGCCAGGAAAAGATGAGTTGGGATGTTCCTGGTATCCCGATAAGTCTACCTTATAGTGGGCACTCATTCTTTCCTTTAGGTCATCGCCTTTTGGACTGTTTCGTTGTACAGTTCCTTTTTGGCTATTTCTTTGAATAGGGCTTTGCTTGGCTTGTATGGTTTGGTGTTTGGCCTGTACAGGTTTTTGTTTGGCTTGTATGGGTTTTTGCTTGGCCTGAATGGCTGATTTTTGCCCAAGTCTTGGTCCTGTACTTTCCTTTTTTTGGACAATTTCTGGTGATTGAGAAGATTGATTTGCATCCTGATCATTCCCCCTCTGGATGGATGATGGCATACGCTTATATTTATGGTTGTTTTAAAGATGTTAATTGTCAGTTACAACCAATTGAGCAACATCCATAGGATTTGTACTAATATTGAATGATTGATTTTGCTGGTTTTGCGATTTTTTATTTGTAAAATTATATCTTAGATAAAAATAGTTATATTATACTTGCACATAAGCTTTTATCTGAATAAAAAAGAAGAGTATAGGCTGATAGAGAGTCTGAGTTTTACTTTAATCGCTTGATTATTAGTGGATTTTTGAGCAAAAATGAGAAGACGAGCGGGCTCACTGATTTTCCTGATAATGTAGATTTACTGAGACACAAGTAGCGTAGGCAAGGGGATCAAGATTTATTTTATGAAAAAAAGAAGCTATCTCATAAACTTGCTGCTAAAGAATTTTATTTAGGGAAAAAGCTTTTTAAAGCACTTTAGACCTGACAGGTTTTTAAAACCTGTCAGGTCTGGAGCTAAAATTAAAATATTGTTTGATTTAGCATATATTATGAGGCAGTTCCCTTTTGTATTTAAACTTTATACACTACTATTTTTTATAAGTTAACAAGTATTGTTGACCATCTTCTAATATGAAACAAATTGGACCTTCTTCACCTATGACACCTTCAACGCTAAACTTATTGGTGATAGGTTTTTTCTTGATTAGCTGAAAACGAGCCGAGAGGTGTCCACTAAAATATTGGAGGACCTTGTTGATGTTAAAGTTTTGATCACCCGCGATGGTTCCCTCATCTTTAAGCCCTTTTTTGGTTTCGCTTATCCAATTGTCACCAGGGATTTCGAAGCGAGCCTGAATACTGTTGAGAAGTGTCTCGATGCCAGCACCATTGGGTTGGGGAGTAGCACCAAACCTTTGCGTAAACCAATTAGAGTCCTGATTTTGGGCAAGCGCTGCGGGGCTTCTCTTTGCTTCTTTAGTGGCTTTTTCTTCCGAAATGGCTTGATTAAGGTTCTGGAAATGATTTTGAACTCGTTCATCTTCCATTTGTTCATTAATTGTCTTGTTGGCATTTTCATAGACCAACTTACTAATTTTCATAAGATCGGTGTGCTCCTTTCCATCTTTGGCATAACCCAGTACATTTCCGGCCTCAAGCTTGGCCAAGGTGCTATTCAATAGTTGCTTATAAGCATTGGCCTCGGCAGGTTTTAAGACATGATTGTCGTCATTACCTTTGGTAGTCAAGGTATTTTTAATGGTGCTAAAGCCGTCTTTTATTTTGGTCAACTTCTCCAGATCGTGTTCATTTTCAGTGTCAAACTGGGTGGCTTTTCCTTCGTTCAAATCTCGGATAATTCGGTAAAGCGAGTGACCACCTCCTTGAGTTTTGGCGGTATTAAGGCTCTTTACTTGTAGTTGTAGCTCTCCTACAATACCATTGTCTAGTCTTACGTTGATTTTCATGTCGGCATAGCCAGCGGGGGTTTCTTTGCCAATATCGTTTTTGCGACGTAAAATATAGAAGAAATCTTTGATTACAGGTTCTATCTTGATAAGGTCTTCCAAAGTATCAAATACCAAACTACCTCTCACAATATCAATTACCTGACCTGCGTCTCGGTCATACTTTCCAAAAGTTTTTTCCTCAATTCGTTCTTTTTTCTTTAATGGGCCAGGTTTTACTTCATAATTGGCTGCTTGATGGGTTGATTTTAATTTATTCATTCGCTTGATAAACTCTACCTGAGCCGCATCGGCCAAAGTCAGGGTTTCATCTATTTTGTGATCTATCTTGCTCTTGATACTATCATTCATTTCGCTATTCATTTCGTAGATAGATAGGTCATGAATACTATTCGCATTGGTAATATCGCCATCCAGATTAGTAGCGCTAAGACTGTGGGCGTGATTGATTTGTTGATTTATTTTTAGATGCTTTTGCTGGGGACTTGGGTATTGATCTAAGTGCTCGGTGATAATACTCTCGGCCTGAGGCAAATCGATGTCATTCATGTTAATGTTATGCTTGGTTCTATAAGCAACCAACACATTCCATAGAGCCTGTTTGCCCATAATCTTGGGTCTGTTTTGGAGGTGTTTGTATTCCTCCATTTTATTCAATGATGTCATGAGAGTGTCTAGCTCCAGCGAAGTGATCAGCTGAAAGGGAGTAGAGCTACTGTTACTATTACTTGATGACGACAAAGTTGCGTTTTGGGGAGCTTTGGCCTGGATGGTTTGGTTCCCCATGGCTATGGCCCCAATATCGTCTGCTTGTTTCTCAAGTTTGGGGTCATTGTTGATACCCACTCCATTATTAGCTTGCATGGTAGGTTTTACATCACCTAGTTTTTGTTGGGCTACGTGGGTAAGCTCGTGGCCCAAGTGTTTGCTTTTGCCTGGAGCCAAGTGTACCTCATTGCCTTGGGCCGTACCTTCGGCCATCAACTGAGCAGGTTTATCGGAGTTGTAATGTACTTTGGCATCACTAATATCGGTATTCATGAGGGCACCTACCCGCTGTTTTACTCGGGCTTCTTCTTGGTTGCTACTGGTACCAGATTCAGTATCTTTATCCTGAAGCTGTACTGGACTTTGTTTGGCCTGGATGGGCTTATGTTTGGCTTGAATTGTTTTATGCTTGGCCTGTATCGGTTTTTGTTTGGCTTGAATTGGCTTTTGTTTTGCTTGGATTGAAGGCTTTTGCCCTTGGTTTGAGCCTGGTCTTTCTTTCTTCTGGGTAACTTCGTGCGATTGAGCAGATTGATTTGTCTCCTGATCGTTCCCTCTTTGGATTTGTGATAGCATACGCAATTATGTTTTAGTGCATACTACTAGACATTTTAGCTAAAGTTGGACGTGAGGACACGTTCAACGGCGTGGCTGCCTTCATTTGTGTCTCCACAAACGAAAAATGTCTAGTAGTATGGTTTTAGTGGTTTTAATTGTTTTACTATCAGTGAAGGAGCATACTACACATTTGTCATGAGCTACAGTGTTAGACATCTGTTAGATGAGTGTTTTTTTATGGATAAAGTAATATAATAAATTGGCATAGTCAGGTTTCGTGTTTTCCAACACGATCAAAGAAAAGCATAGACTGGCAGAGGGATTACATTTATAGGTTTAACCAATAAGTAAGTTTGAACACTATTGCTCTTAATTTGGGTTGGCGGACTTGTAGTAGTACAAAGTCTCCGTTTTGGTTTTGGTCATCCGCAAAATAATTGTCGGTGTACACCAAAAACAAATCAGAAACTGGTTTGAACCGCCATTGTAAGCGGGAATTGATATTTAAATTGTTGATCTGGCCATTGTATTGCACAAAAGTGGTCCAAAAGAGATTTTTGGTAAAAGTAAGATCAATGCGGGTGCCCACCAGCGACAAATCCGCACTTTGGTAAGGCTGCGGTAACTGAATATGATTGTAGTTAAAATTGAGGCTTACAAACCCCCAGGGTTGAAAACGATAGGTAAGCTCTCCTCCAAGTTGGTACCGTTCCCCATTGAAATATTCCCCCATTTGACTATTGAGATTGAAGAAAAACCGTTTGCGGGCATCGCTTCTAAAGCTGGCAACGAGTTGATTGTTTAAGTAGTTGGTACCTGTTTCCAGCGGGAGCGAACCTGTGCCACTGGGGTCAAAAGGAAAGCGAAGCTGGATAAAACTGCGACGGGCGCTAAAGTTCAGAGTAGCAGTATTGCGAAAAGCAATGCGATAATTGAGCGAGGTGTTCCAATCGAGTAGTTCCAGAGCGGGGTTGGCCACCACATCTCCGCTAATGCCCGGTCCGTGGCGCTGGATGAGCCCACCCGTGGGATAACGGTTGTACCAAATCTGCGGGGTAGCCTGCAAAATATCTCGTCGACGTACAAAACCTACCGATGGATTGTAATGATTACCAATATTTTGGGCGGTAACATCCACCGACCAGCGACGAGTATTGTAAATGAAATAACCTCCAGTGGCAAAACTAGAGTCTAGCCCCAAATCGTCGAAAGAACGATGGTAAAAAAGTTTGGTATTCCAGACATTGTCTTTGGTAGCCAAGTTGACATCAAGACCAATCATACGATTAAATTCATTGGGGCTGACATCAAACCCACCCGCAATAGAGTCTTGAAAGGCCTGTTTGTTGACCAAAATCAAGCTGACAAACGACCGCTGAGCAATGCGCTGTTGGAAAGCGGCCACGGTGTAGTTGGTAGAAGGTAAATTAATGGCAGCATCTTCACCCGCTTGCATAGAAAGCACCCCAATGCGGAGTCCAGGACTTAGCTTGCCGCTTAGCCGTGCTCCAAAATAAATCGGGTTTTGCAAGTTTTGCCCAGTGCTGGCATCTCGAGCCACCCCAATTCTGCGAGAAAAAAAGGGACGGGTTCCCGCTAATCCAAAATTGGCAAAGAGGTCCGCATTTTCTTGGAAAAACTGCCTTTTTTCCGGGAAAAATATCTCGAAGCGATCCAGATTGGTTACCTGCTGATCTACCTCTACCTGCGAAAAATCAGGGTTTACCGTAAGGTCCAGGTTAAGAGCAGTACTGAGTCCTATTTTGGCATCCAATCCTGCATTGAGGTTATTGTCGCTGGGCAGATTGGGTTCAAAACTTTTGCTGCTGCCTGCGGCTACATAAGGAATAATGGCAACATTGGCTCCTTTGTTTCGAGGGGCTTGATCCCATTGTAGTTTTTTAGAAAAAGCCAGGTTGATAATCAATTGATTTTGTGGAATGGGCGCCCAGGTAGATTGTTCGGCGTATTCGCTATCGAAGCGGTAAAAATTAACCAGCCACTGATCATTGTCGGATTTAAACCGAATGCTATTGAAAGGAATGGCCATTTCGGCGATCCAATAATCGGGGTAAATTTTGGTGGCGGAATACCACTTGCTATCCCAACTAATAGAAAAAGTATCGAACCGAATCACAGCTCCACCATTGGCAATGAGGCCTTCGCGCTGTACTCCAAAGGGGTTTACTCCAAACATAAAAGCGTTGTTACGATCGGCATAAGTATCGAGTACGATGGTAAATACATCGTTGGCTTCTCCTCTAAAGTCGCGGCGAAGCGAAGGAGTTACATATTTTCTGGGACCCAGATTATGCATTTTGGCCACTACATAAATGTATTTATCGTCATAAGCCAACCTGACTTCGGTTTGGGCTTTGGCCGGAAGCGAATCGCTAGGGAAATATTGGTGAAACTGATCGGTAACCGCAGCTTTAGCCCAATGGGGTTCGTCCATCACCCCGTCAATTTTGATCGGAGAAGTAGTCCTTTGTATAGATAAGTCTTGGGCTTGGAGACTTGGCCCAAAACAGGCAATGAAGGCACTCCAAGTCAGCATAAGTAAGAATAATTTCATATATTGATTTGGTTTTGATTGGTTTGTGAGGGCTAATTTGTCAGAATTTGAAGGCAAGGACTTAGCAAATCGGCAATAAGGGTTATTAAAAGCGGAATTTTAAAAATACACTTTATTATGAATCAATGGCAGGGTAAATCACACATAGACCGTTTGGGTAGTCAGTGGCTGCAGGTGCAGGAACTGTATCAAGTAAAAGGGGAGCTGGAAGGTTTCAGAGGAGTGAGAAAACAGCACCAGGTCAATGAGTTTACGGTATATAACTCTACGTTACAGGTAAAGAGTGACATTTTACTTGAGAAAAGTATGGCTAAAGACTGGCTGCAGTTTCATTTTCAGCTCAAGGGTGTTTCTAAAACCACCAAATTCGAAAGTCGACAATCTTTTATAGCCCTTCCGCAATGTTTCTACCTCAAATATGTACCTGCCGATTATTGTCAATTGCGTTTTAAAGAAAATACTGATTACGAGAGTTTTGGCTTTCGAATGACGCCCGAAGATTTCTTAGACTCTTTTCTGCCCAATTTCGAAGAACTCAATCAATTGACTCAAGCCATTGAAACTCAGCAAGCGTACTCGCTATCGGGCAAGGGAATTCCACTGAGCCAAACGGTGCGAGAGATCATTCTACAGATGAAAAACTGTGGCTATACTGGGCAATTACGAGCTTTGTTTATGGAGAGCAAAATGACTGATTTGGTCTTTGCGATGGTACACCAAATTCAGGCCCAGCAGGCCTTTTCGAATCCTCGAATTAACGCTAAAGCCAAAATCAAAGATGCCTACCATTTTATGCAACAGCACCTGGACGATAAATTATCTATCAAGCGCATTGCCCGCGAAGTGGGGGTGAATGAGTTTACCCTCAAGAAAGGGTTCAAAGAAGTGTTTGGCACCAGCGTTATCCAGTGTTTGATAGATTTGAGACTGGACAGAGCCTACGAGCAAATGCTCTCGACCCACAAAACCATCAGCACCATTGCCTACGAAACAGGCTACTCGGCAGTGGGCAATTTCTCCAATGCTTTTTATAAAAAGTTTGGCTTCCGGCCAAGTGTATTGCGTAATGGGGGAGGGTTTGAGGGGTGAAAATCACTATGTTCTTGATATTACAGATGAGGGAGCTTATGGTTTTAGCCTGGAGACTGTTATCATAGAATAATCGCAAAGTAATGCGATCAAACCTTTTTATTCCTTTGGGGGGAAATTTGTGTTTCTTCCAACATAAGGGGCAAAGCTATCATTGAGAGCCAAGTTTTCATTAAGACACCGTTTGATATTTGAGCGAGCTATAGGGTACCATTAGATTTCCAAATGCGGAAATAATAGTAGACACTAGACCAAGGAGGATAGCTTTCTCCTAGGTTTCGTCATTGTACACCACTACGTAATAGATAGAAAATGGCATTTAAAACTTCACGTAAATCATATTTGCGTTTACGTTCGGTTGGTAAATATTTTTTTATAAATTCCCATGGTGGGTCAGTTAAGGCTTCAAATGAAGTTTGCATAATTTAGTAGTTTTGGTAGACCACTATTTTAGCAAACTGACCCGCTTTTTTCAAATAGAGAGAATTTTAAACATACTCTTCATACTACTAGACATTTTTCGTTTGTGAAGACACAAACGAAGGCGGCCGCGCCGTTGGTCGTGTCCTCACGACCAACTTTAGCTAAAATGTTTAGTAGTATGCATACTCTTATAAAAAAACACCCAAAGCATCATACTTCGGGTGTTGGTTTACAATGATTAGCCACATAAACATATGCCCCAATCGGCGGTAGATTATGGACTCAATGCTTCTAACTACCAAACAGTAATTGTTTGATAATAAATGTTGGTACAGCCGAAAAAAGCCAACAGCCAAGAAAGAAAGGCTAAAGGCTGTAAGGTACGGTAGACTATTGTTATACTAAACTCGGCGTAATACCTGAAAGTGTCTTTGACCAACATTTAAAATATGTATGATTTGTCTACCACGTCCAAGATCCTGTCCATAAGGAGCACTTCCGGCAGGTATGATCGTATTGTTAGCACCCAATGTCCACCAGTGAATGGTAACCTGCATCCCAAAGTTACGAACGATCTGATTGACATTCTCAGCCGTGTTTTCCAAAAAGTCCCCAGTGGTATCTCCCAATCCATGCTCTCTTAAACCCGCTGCTTCTCCATAAGTAATTCTTTGTCTCAGTGCAGTTGCAATAGAGTAAATCAAACAATTATTATTACGTACTGGTACATCAATTACTTCAAAAGCCTCATTTCTGGGACCAATTACAACTGATGAAGGTCTGACCCAATCACCAAATCTTATCCTTTTATCTCTAGCACGCGCTTCCTCGATACCCATGGCGTAATTACCTAATGCCTTCTCTCTTGCTGCCCTGAGTGCGGCATTTTCTGCCGTTGTCGCTCTAATTTTTTGGTTCATCTCTGTGAAGAAATCTTGTACCCCCTGATCTCCCTCTAGTTTTTCGTTAATTTCTTCGTTGGCATCATGGTATACAATTTGGCTAATTTCATCAAGTAAATCCGCGTATCCTGGGATTTTTCTCATGACAGGTATTCTAAAAGTATCCGCATATGCTTTTGCTTCATCCAATACTTGATGATACTGATCCATT
This sequence comes from Microscillaceae bacterium, assembly GCA_003483885.1. Taxonomy (GTDB): domain Bacteria; phylum Bacteroidota; class Bacteroidia; order Cytophagales; family Microscillaceae; genus Microscilla. The sequence continues at coordinate 7,774 of DMXI01000240.1, read as the reverse complement.
TTTGCCCTAATCCCATCATCTTCTAGCGCTTTTGTAGCAATGGTTTCTTTCACTTTATCAAGCCCTTCTTTCATTTCATCCGCTTGTTCTTGGGCGGTTTTACCTCTGATTTCAGTTCCATCCTCAGCCACTTTATCTTCTTTGTCTGTATAGACAATTTCTTTATCTGCTCTCGCCAATTCATAGATTTCGTGTCCGCCTTCTCTTTCTTTAGTCTGGTTCAATCGTGATAACTGTAGCTGAAGTTCTGCCATCATACCACCAGATTCTCTGCTGAGCCTAATATTTAGCTTAGTATCACGATATTTTGATGTACCACCAGTACCTATCTCATTCTTTACTTGTACCACATTGAGTTCCTGTATCAGGTGTTCATATCCTCTCCTCAAATCTTGTAAAGTGTCAAATACAATGGTTCCTCTTACTGCATCAATCACTTTATCAGGGTTGTTTTTGTATTTTCCGACTACTTTCTCCAATGACCGCTCTATACCTTTTACTGGAGCAGTTTTTACCTCCCCTACATGTCTAAAACCTCTAGCAACGCCTCTTACTAGCCGGTCAAACTCTACCTTGGCCACCTTGGCAAACTCCAATACATTTGCTAGAGGTTCTCTAAGTAATTCTGCTCTTTCTTCTGGGTTAAGACCCGCGAGCTGTTCTGGCGAAGGGAATGGCAATAATTCTTCATCTCTACCATTGAGAGGCTTTCCATTAGCATCTACTTTTCTTTGGTCTCTTATTGATGCCAACTCTCTATCAAGTTCTTCAGCTCGTTGTTCTCTGGTTTGGTTTTTAGCCTCCAACAAGTTTTTCATGATTCTATAGGCAGTCCTTTCATCTAGTTCTCCTATATCGTGTAAGTCTCCTGATTCTGCCACATAATGACGGATTGCTTGTCGAAGTACTTCCTGGCTAACCTTGTTTGAGCCTACTGGAAACTTTTGTCGCAGAATGTCTTCCAATTCATCTAGCCTTCGAAAAGTAATTCTTTGAATAGCCCCACCAGTACTAAAAGTAGGTTGAGCCATTTCATTTTGACTGTCCTTAGTTTTTCTTTGTAGAGGTGTATTCATAATTTTATCCGCAGCAGCCTCTCGAGTGGTGTCTATGTTTTGGCCCTGTATGGTCATATCACCTTTAGGGGTACCATTTAAGGTATTGTCAATGGCGTGTCCAAACTCGTGTTTTCGGTTCTGGAGGGTAAACTGCCCTGGGGCATAATGAATGTCTTTACCCTGAATGGTGGCCAAAGCGCCCACTGTGCCTGGAAACGAAGAGTCTTTGTGTTCGGTATAACCTGACAAATCTACTCCGTACTGGTTGCCCATGGTAGTTTTCAAATCATCCGTTTGATTACGTTGTACCGTATTTTGCGTGGTTTTGGTATTACGCTGTATCGGTCGTTGCTTGGCCTGAATAGGTCCTTTTCGTCCAGCCTTGGTCTGGATAGGAGGTTTGGGGCCAAACATGGTGTTTACCAGTCCGTTTTGCTGGGATTGTTCCCCTTTGGCTTGAACAGTCGACTTGGCCTGCTGCTGTGCATTTTGCTCGTTTTGATTTTCAGAGGAGATGGATTGTTGCATTATGTCTTTAATTTTGAGTGAATGATAGTCCGTAAAACTTATGTGTATGTGTGTGAAATTGATAGTCTAGAGGCAGCACGCAAGCTTTGGGAAAAGGGTTGCCTGGAGAAAAGAAAATAAAAGAAAAAATAAATGATTGATTCAAATAAAAGGAGAGAGGGGAGGTGAGCCAGTGAAGAAATTGCACAGAAACAAAAAAGCCCAATCACTGACGAAAAGCGATTGGGCTATTAGGTTTTTGTTTAAAAATTAAAAAGGAGTTTGTACATCCTTAATTGTTTGCTGAATTTTTTTCAATTTCTCAGGCTTGAGCTTATATCTACTCTTGCGTACCAGTTTATTGAGGTCGTTGTCATTATGACGTATTTCAGCCAAAATGTAAGGGATCGATACCTTTTTGAGGTGCTTTCCGTTGTATTCGTGACGAGTTACCGGGAAATCTTTACCCGTACTTACCCCGCTCACGTCGATATTCCTATGGTATTCATCTACTGGAGCCCAATCATCAAGTTTGGGATCAGGATCATCGGTGTCTTGATTGTAGGTAGAAACCGAGATGACATCAGAATTTACGCTATCACCATAGGTTCCGGCTTTATGTTCATCTCCCCAGCGACTAGTAGTCGAATGAGCGGTTATCAACTCACTTAAAATGTCTAAACGATCGTCATCATCGTCCTCGTTTTCATACAAGTCGTCAAGCTCCTGTATTCTTTGGGAGCTTACTGCCTTAAATACTTCTTTGGCTTCGCCATGTACGTATCGTCCTACCTCTTCTGCTTTATCAGTGGTTACCCCCGATTCAAAGGCATGCTTATATATATCAATGGCATCATAGCATAAAGAGATATAGAAGTCATGGTCGGTAGTTTTGTTCATCATGTACCATAGAAACTTTTTCTGATCTGAGTCCAAGGCAGTACGCACCAAATCTCCGGCGCCAGTCTTGAACAAAACTCCCTGGGAATCTTTGGTACCCCCGTGTCCATTTAATATACCCGTATACAAAAAGATGGTAAGGGTGGAGGCCACTTCTCGTAGGGCTCCAATTTTTTGCTTAGATTGAGGATGTTTTTCGTTCCAGTGTTCCAGCATTCGGCCCAGCGTATTATTGGCTGCTTTACGCGAACGAACAAAAACATCTTTAGATTTCTTGGCTTTACCACCTGAAAACATGTTGGCGGAGTCATGTTTTTGATCCTCTTGTTTTTCGGGCATTTTTCCTATGTTGGCTAGAGGAACCTCCATGTTTACCTGCGTTTGACTCACTTTGTTGGCTTCGCTCAGAACAGATACTTTGTCGTACTTTTTGTTGATGGTTCCTACGTCCATGATTGGCTTTGCCAGTTTAACCAATTGCCCCAAGGTATCTATCTGGGTAGAATCGAGCATTTGATTAAACCGATCTAGTTTTTCCTGAAAAGTAGTGCCATAATTACTGTCCTTGAATTTGGGGTGGTCTGTATTCCACTCAATAATGGCTTTTTCTTCCGCTTGTTGGTCGGTTACCCAAGAGCCATCAGGTCCCCCGGTGGTCAAGTCTACTGGTTCTCCGTCTTCTTTCCAGTGTTTTTTGTCATTGCGAATGATGGTAACATTACGCATTTCTACTTCTACCCCAACATTGGCTTCATCGCGGAAAAAAGGAGTGAGTTCTTGCTTTTCTTGCTGTATTTCATTTTCAGTACGGATTCTTTTCTCCTTTTGTAAACGTCGGTTACGCTTCTTTTCTTCCTTCTTCTTTTCTTTGAGGAGTTGCTTTTTTTCTTTTTTGGTAAAGAATCGCTCAATAGAACCTGCTTCTACAAAGCCTATTTTTGTACTATTGCCTTTGGTGTACCTTACCCGTATGTACATGCCTGACTCATCTGTGTAGTTTTTGTCGTACTCTACTACTGTTCCAGGTTTTATTGTATCCTTCACCCCATCTTTTACAGTTACCTCAGTAGGGCGTTCGCTGATGATGTACATGCCTCCTCCCTGTACATCTTTGTAGTTAGATTTATGCACATACAGAGTGTCTGTTGCTTTACCCCACTCGTATTTGAGCTGAAGCGGTTGATCTGATGAACTGCCAGCAGATGTTTTCATTTGCACGGGCTCTGCTTTTGCCTGTAAGGGAGTGTTCATGATTTTATCTGCGGCGGCTTCCCGGGTAGTGTCAATGCTTTGCCCATTGATCACCTTATCGCCTTTGGGAGTACCATTGAGGGTATTGTCGATGGCGTGTCCCAGTTCGTGTTTACGGTTTTGTTCGGTAAACTTTCCCGGACCATAGTGAATATTATTACCCTGAATGGTAGCTTCGGCACCTACCGAAGCTGGAAAAGACGAGTTGGGGTGCTCTTTGTATCCTGAGAGATCCACTTTGTATTGGGAACTCATTCTTTCTTTGAGGTCATCGCCTCCATTGCGTTGTACCACGCTTTTTTGGGTATTTCTTTGGATAGGCGTTTGCTTGGCTTGTACTGGTTTTTGTTTGGCCTGTATAGGAGTCTGCCGGGCTTGTATGGCAGGTTTTTGGCCTTGTTTGGTGGCTTTATCTCCCGCTTGTTCTTTGCGTTGCACCGCTTCATTTTCTTGTGAATTTTGTGGTGCTTCGTTTGTTTGATGTATAGGCATCTTGCTTCAAATAATAATAATAGTAGTAAATCGTAGAGGTAAAATAGTGCGAGCAGAAGAAGGAGTGAAAAAAAGTATCAAATCATACTACTAGATATTTTGGCTAAAGTTGGCCGTGTCTTCACGGCCAACGGCGCGGTTGCCATCGTTTGTGCCTCCACAAACGAAAAATGCCTAGTAGTATGGTATCAAAATTATAAAATTAATTGATAGCCAGGAATTCATTTTAGAATGATTCCTTTCAAGTAAGACAAAAATAGGTTGCTTGTAATGAAAATAATGCAACTTATTTGAAAGATAACCTACATCATAGGAGTCTGGAGACCTTGAATAAGCTGTTTGAGTTCGTCTCGTTTTTCGTCCGAGATGCCGTTTTTCTTTACAAACTTGTTGATATCATTGTCATTACGGCGAATTTCGGCCAGTACAAAATCAACCGATTCTGAGACAAATCTGCCCTGAAATTTGTGCTTGGTAGCTTCAAAGGCTTTTCCAGTCATGGTGCCTGCTAAGCCATGGGTGCGTTCATAACGTTGGGTGTCTGGGTTCTTAATCACTGTGTTGAAATCCACGTTGCTGCCATAGGTTTGTTTCTTGAATTCGTCTCCCCATCGAACTAACTTTTTAAACATAATCATTCGTTTGTGGTTTTGCTGCTCATTGCCTTGTTCATGTTGAGGGATGTCTGATCTTTTATGGGTTACAAAAGCACGACGCGCCTGAATATTTACAATTCTTGCGATTCGATCAGCCACCGTATCTCCACCTCGACTTTTGTGTACTTTGTCGTATATTTTGCGCGCTTCTTCAGCAAACAACCCCGGATAGTTGGTCTTTGCTTGGTGCATGACGTTCCAAAGGGCTTCTTTTTGCCCATAGCTGAGAGAAGTTCGGACCAAGTCGCCCGCCCCATTTTTAAACAATACGCCCTGGGGATCTTTTCCGCCTCCCATACCCATGTGAATGGCCGAATGGAGAAATATGGTAAAGATGGAAGTAATCTCTGCAAAATCGTTTTTTTCTACACTGTAACCATAATCAGCGGCCTTCCAATCCGCCATTACTTGCTCGATGATTTTGTTAGAAGCCAACCTTGATTCTATAAATACTTGCTTGGCAAATTTACTGTTATTACCCGAAAACATCTTGGCCGAATCGCTGGCTTCTTCCTGGGCGTTTTGAGGTATTTTGCCAATATTCATTAACGGCACCTCCATATTTACTTGGGTGTGGGTGTGGTAGGCAGGGTTAAAGTGATAGGTTACATCTTTGTACTTACCGTTGATTGAGCCAAGGTTCATCACGCCCGAGGCCAGGTTTACCAATTGTTCCAGCGTACCGGTGTCTTTGCTGCCAAGTAACTGGTAAAATTCCTCAAGCTTTTGCTGAAAATTAGCTCCATAGTTGCTACCTTTTAAGTTCGGGTGTGGGGTATTCCATTCTATCACTGCATCCATACCCGAGTGCTGGTCCGTCACCCAGTTGCCATCGTGTCCTCCTGCGGTAAGCTTTACTACGTCTCCGTCCTTATCCCATTTTTTGTCGGTTCGGGTAAGCGTAATGTTTCGCATTTCTATTTCTACTCCCACATTGGCCTTGTCACGAATGCTTGTGGGGTGGATTTGAGTTTCGTAATCAAATTGCCGCTCTTCTTCCTCTTGTCGTAGTCTTTCTTCCTCTTCTTCTTTGAGCCTTTGGGCTTCGCGGGCCTTTGCTCTTTCTTCGGCTCTTTTTTGGGCTTGCGCCTCTCTCTCTTCTTTGGTGTAATACCGCTCTATAAAAGCCTGTTCTACAAAACCAATTTTAACATTACGCCCCGACTTGAACCGTACCCTTACATATTGCCCAGTGGCATCCTTATAATCTGGGTCATACATAATCACTTGCCCTGGCTTTAGCATAGCCTTGGTGCCATTTTCTACGGTTACTTGGGTAGGGCGTTGGCTAAAGATATATACCCCTTTGTTGTTCTCTACCTTTTTGTAATCTGATTTGTGAACGCCTACCAGCTCCGAACCCGTGATTTTACCTCGGACAAACTTAAGCTGCATTGGTTGGGCTTGGCTTGGACTGGTAGTGGCAGAGGTGTTGCTTGAAGCAGGCTTGGTTTGTACTGTAGCCGACATATTGTGAGCTTTAGCCCCAATGTCGTCTGCCTCTTTTTCCAGCTTGGGGTCGTTGTTAATGCCCACTCCATTGTTGGCTTGAATGGTAGGTTGCACCCTACCTTGTTTTTGCTGGGCTACGTGAGCGAGTTCGTGTCCCAGGTGCTGTTCTTTGCCTGGGGCCAAATGTACCTGATTGCCCTGAGCGGTGGCTTCGGCCTGAAGCTGGGCAGGTTTGCTGGAGTTGTAGGTTACTTGAGCGTCGGTTACATCGGTGCCCATGAGGGCACTTACATTAGCTTTTATTTGCGCTTCATTGGTGTTACCTGTAGAGCCGCTACCTCCTTTATTACGCTGTAAAGGCACTTGTTTGGCCTGGATGGGGCGTTGCTTGGCTTGAATTGGCCGTTGTTTGGCCTGGATGAGAGGTTTACCGCTTTGTCGGGTAGATTTTGCGCCCAAATTGGCTTTTTTCTGAGTGACTTGAGACGTTTTTGCCTGATTGGTCTCTTGGTCGTTTCCGTGTTGAACTTTTGATTGCATAAATAATGATTCATTGTGGTTATGGTACTCATTGGAATGCAGCAAGGCCCGATTGTTTGTTGATTGAGGTAATTTGACGCTGCCTTACTTTTGCAGAATGGTGTTTTTAGAGGATGTATGTAATTACTTAAAAAGAGGGGAGAAGGGCTAAAAAAGTATCTAGACAAAGTCTAGACAACCTCAAGAAAATGGCGAGAAATTTATCGGGATACATCAATGAAAAAGACATAGGGTATCTTATATCAATCACTCGGTTCCTCAATTAAGCTCACTTCCTGCCTTGTCCTTCCGAGACCTAATTTTTTTGGTACTCAAAACACATCAATGAAGATGACAAGCCATTGATAACCAGCTACATAAAGTTGTCATCCTGACGATAGGAAGGATCAGTTCGAATAGCCTGATATACTGGGTATTATTGTGATTAGCTACGCTGAGCTCGCCAGAGACTCGGTTCTTCCTGCGTACTGATGACAACTTTAGGAAATTGTGGAAATGCAGCCCTAAAAGATTGCTTCAAAATTGTGGATTCAAGGCGGTAAAATTTTTCAATTCCTCACCACAATTTTTCGCAAACGGCAATGCCCTTGAGTTGTCACCTACATTGATGTGTCTTGGATTCCAAGAAATTAGTACTACTGATGACGTGTTTGCGCAAGGTTTTGATTATCATCAACTTATTTTTGGAATACAGATCACACGGATTCAACAGATGAGCACAGATTTTTTCAGTGTTTATCCGTCAAATCTGTATAATCCGTGTTCTAATTACATCATCTCCATTGGCATATCGGTAGGGCTGTTAAGTTCTGTTTTTACTTAATTTCAATATTAAATTTATGTGAAGAATATAGCTAATTTTACTGTTGTGGAGCTTATTTGCGGCACTTGCCTTCGGCGACTTCATTTTTTTAGCCA
>DMXI01000331.1 GCA_003483885.1 Microscillaceae bacterium | reverse complement strand
ACATCTTGACTAAATTCATCTATATTGGCCTCGTACTCCTCTTGTATTTGGTGAATTACCCCATTGAGCGTATTCTTTTCTTTGTCTGAAAGGTGTAATGCTTCGTTGGCATCGTACGAAAAAAAGCCATAGTCTGTAATTTTTTCGTGCAAGGCATAACCTTTAATCAGGTCTGGATGAAAATATAACACCCACCCCTCCATCGTAGTGACTCCCTTTTCTTGTACAAACTCAATCACTTGTTGGGGAGAAGTACCGTATAGGCAACCTTCCTCAAAATCAATCACCGATCGGCCATACATTAATTGTCCATGGGGCTTGTTTTTAAAATTAACCGAATATAAGTCTGACGCAACCCTGACTTTAGTATCAGAAATTGGCACACTTACCTTAGATAAATCAATGATGGTAATCATCGGATGCCTGGGTTTTTCGTATCCAAGCATCTGATGTATATCATGAATAGAGCGAATATGAATAATGTTACGCATAACAATCCTGATTAAGCCAGCCCCATTTGCTGAGCAATGGTTTGTTTAAAGGTCAAATCATCTACTTGCTTGCGCAACTCCATCATTTGCACGGCATCGTTTCCAATCAAATAGCGTAATTGCTCTTTACCATCGGTTGCTGCCTCGTAAATGATGTTTGAAACCTCAGAAGGATCAGCCAAATCATTGGCCATCATATTTTGCATCGTCTCGAAGAATTTTTGAACACCCGCTTGATAATCAGGAGCTTGGCTCACATCAAAAACATTCAGCGAACGGGTACCAAAATCGGTATTATACCCTCCAGGTTCTACAATTTTTAGCTGAATACCCAATGGGTTGAGTTCATATTGCATAGAGTCGGTCAATCCTTCTACCGCAAATTTAGTCGCATGATACAGCGAGAAATAAGGGAAAGCCACCCTTCCACCAATAGAGGAAATATTGATAATCACTCCTGATTTTTGCGCACGCATTTGGGGCAGTACCGCTTTGGTTACATTGATCAACCCAAACACATTTACCTCAAATTGTCGGCGGATCTCAGCGTCGGTTGCTGCTTCTACCGGGCCAGCTGTACCATAGCCCGCATTATTGACCAATACATCAATAGACCCAAATTTCTCAATGCCTTCTTTTACCGCCTGGGCAATGCTTTCCGTTTCGGTTACATCCAGGCGATTCACCAATACATTCTCTAATTGAGTGAGTTCGGTTTCCTTGTCAGGGCTACGCATCGTAGCGATTACATTCCAGCCTTCCGCTTGAAATTTTTGTGCGGATAGTTTTCCAAATCCAGTAGAAGCTCCAGTAATTAAAACAGTTTTTGACATGATTGTTTTTTTAAGTTTATTTTATGTGATTTTCAATGTTCGTTATACAGCAAAAGATGCCTGAGCATATTGCTCACTTATATCCCACAGTTTCACTCTTGCTTGTTTGTTCAAGGCCAGCTCTGGGGGTTCGTTCAATGCAGGATAACCACGCATTTCTCGCCATTTCAACGGTCCGTAGTATTGCCCTCCCTTGGCCTCGGAGTCAGTAGCTGCCCGTAAAGTGGGTAAGATTCCCATTTCTAGCTTTTGAGCCAATAAAAAGTTCATCACCTTTCCAGTGAGCCCCATATGTTGTTGTAAATTAGTGGCGGTATATCCAGGGTGAGCAGCCAGGGAAATCACTTGACTATTAGTAGCCTTCAATCGTTGATCAAGCTCTAAGGCAAACATTAGGTTAGAAAGTTTGCTTTGGGCATAAGCTCCCATTTTATCATAGCTTTTTTCCCACTGTAGATCGTCCCAATAAATATCGGCTTTGCTCATCTTAGCGACCAAACTACTCAAAGTTACGATGCGGGCATTGGGGGTATTTTCCAATACTGGAAGCAATTGCTGGGTCAATACAAAATGCCCAATATGATTGGTACCAAACTGTACCTCCAACCCTTGTTTGGTAGTAAGTCTTTCGTTTGGCATCATTACTCCTGCATTGTTGATGAGCACATCTAATTGCTGGAAATTGCGCTTAAACTCGGTGGTAAACTGCTCAATGGATTGTAAATCGGCCAAATCCAACTGCATCAACGCCACTTTTGCTTGAGGATCCACTTGTTTTACCTCTCGCAACGCTTGCTTTCCTTTTTCTATATTGCGGGCAGTCATCACTACCTTTGCTCCTTTGGCGGCCAGCACTTTGGTGGTGCCTAAGCCCAAGCCACTATTGGCTCCTGTTACCAGGAAAACCTTGCCTTCCTGAGAAGCTATATCGTTTGTATTCCATTTCTTGTTCATTGTATTAGAATTTGTGTTTTATTCAATAATCAACATCACAAAGGTACAGATAGCAACCCTGTCGCATGTATACAAATTCTGGAACCTTGAACACTTTTTCCTGAATTGAACTTCTGAGATGTATCCCATTTTTTCTATTTACTCTTAAGCCTGATCCTGCTCACTCATTAAGCATTTGCAAATTTTATTATCAAAAATTTATTAAACTTACATGAACGCTAATTTTCGTTTATTTTCCCTAAACAAACTCTAAAACTGCCACCTACAAATCACACAAAACCACTAATCACCTTATTATCAATCACTTAAAAACAAATCTCAAACTTCGCTCAAACCATAAGCATCGGCAGTTTTAATAAAAAAAATCAAATAAAGTTACAAAGGGAGTTTACTTGGTAAGGTGTAAGTAGTGTAGTATCTTTGCTAACGTAATGAACAAACAATATCACAACTTACTTACTAAATAACATTTTTTGACACAATGAACACTCACTCTTACTTCCAACAACTTACTTCATTAGAAGTAGAAATTTCGCCAACACAACATTTTCAATCTCTGGAAAATGTCCGCAAAAACATTGGAAAAAAACCCAAAAAACGTAAATCAACTCCTTTGTTTTTTTAAGCATCAAAACCACACAATACACCAACTAAAACCTAACTTTTCTTTACAACATTTTTAACACTTTCTGATCGCAAAACACTATGAACACTATTTACTGGCGTAAACAAGATGCCTATGGCAATTTCGATACACAGCAACATTTCAAGGCAAACATTTCTCGCAAGATGTTTAAAAGGTTGCGGGGCTTTGATTTGTGCTGGGAACTGCTACAGCCGCTATCGTTGATGGTGGGGCACAAAAGCTATGAGCGTGACCGTTTGCGTTGCTGCTCACCAGGGCAAAAAGCCTTGTATATGTATTGGCAGTTTGACAGTGAAGTGACCAACGGAGGATTTGTCCAGTTTTTCTGGAACGGCAATGCCGAATATGTGCCTTCACTCCTCAATGGGCTAGACCTGATAGGCGACAAAAAAATGAGCAAACTGGTAGAAGAGGCTTATGCCGAATACCAACAACAACACAGCACTTTTATTAAGTGTAATCATCTCACTGAGAGTCCTTTGTATGATGAATTGGAGACATTAAACCAAATGGGTTTTGAGTATTTCCGCTTGCATAAAAAAACCATTGACAAGTTGGAAAAATACATCAAAAAAAATCCTAAAGAGTTTGTAGAGTTTACTGACTGACTATTCGTAGTTTTTAAAGGGGTAATAGCATCCGGTTTTTGACTGGGTGCTATTTTTTTTGTTTGTCAAGATAAGATGATGCGAATTTGTATAATCAGATTTCAAAAGCTTTTAAAGTGAAGTCTAAACCAGTTAATGCATCATAATCAGGCTTTTCTTTTGTAAGACCAGGTACAAGTATTGCAGCCTGTTTTTTCTTAAGTTTTCTTGAAGAAACAGGAACTATCAAGTCTTTTGAGCCTAGGTAAGCCGTAGTTGCACAAATCACAGGATTAAACGAGGGATTATCAGGAGTATATTTTTTAAATTCGAAGAAGTCATAATAGTCTTCTGCAATTAACTTTAGCTGATTAAAGATCATCACTTTATCTTTCTTATAAAATGCGTTTTGTAGAGATATCCAAGCATTATCCTCCATTGGTTCATTATTCAATTTTGTTGAAGGAAGTCCACTCAAAATATGCCAAACCACATTATCTGCTTGATCTACAAACCCACTAAATTCTAAGGAATTTTCTTTTAATCTACCCAAACAAGACCAATTATTTGAAATGGCACAAAAAACCATAGACGCATATAAATAATGAGCCTTTGTTTCGGTTTCGGAATAGAATTTATAAGCTAAATAATTAATTTGTGAATATAAGAAACACCATTGCTTCCATAACTGGAATTCTAAACCAGCCGCATAGAGATAATAAATGTAATCTAGCAATGCTGTTTCCAGATAGCGAATGTGAAAATCTAAATCTTCGTTAGATGGTGTATTTTCCCTTGAAATGCTCTTTAAGGCCTCAAATAAATTATTTTCAAAATACAGATTTCGCATATCCAGATTCATTCCATTCCAGGTTAACCTCACCGAGCCATTCGCATCAACATTTGTCAAAGTACCTGTTTTCAAGATATCATCAACTAGATTCTTAAAAAGTGTTTCAAACCTGAGATCATTCATAATTATGTTCTGCAATATCCTTTAGTCTTTCCTTAAAATCCTTAAGAATCCTTCTTATGGGAGTGGTAGTTTTGTATTGTCATTCACGAAGCAGTGTAAGACAATAAACATTGAAAGATAGCCCACCATTAACAAATAATCAATATGAGTAAAACAATTTTAATCACCGGAGCAAGCTCTGGAATCGGAAAAGCCACTGCCAAGTTATTTCAGGAAAAAGGTTGGAATGTAATCGCAACCATGCGTACTCCTGAGAAAGAAGAAGAACTCACTCAGCTGAACAATGTACTGGTTACCAAGCTGGATGTACTCGACTTGGAGAGCATTGATAGTGCACTGATTGCAGGCATCGAAAAATTTGGCAAAATAGACGTGGTATTAAACAATGCTGGCTATGGCTTGATGGGTACCTTTGAATCGGCCAAGCGAGAAAGTATCATCCGTCAGTTTGGAGTTAATGTTCAGGGTTTGTTTGATGTAACTCAAAAAACATTGCCCCACTTTAGAAAAAACAAAAGTGGCATGTTCATCAATATATCTTCTATTGGCGGCAGAATGACCTTTCCACTCATGCCCTTGTATCATTCTACAAAATGGGCAGTAGAAGGTTTCAGTGAATCGCTGCGTTGGGAAATGGCCCAAATTGGAGTCAAAGTAAAAATTGTAGAGCCAGGTGGAGTAGCTACTGATTTTGGCGGACGTTCATTGGATATGCAGCACAATCAGGAACTAACGGAGTACAATGAATTTGTAAACCACTTTATGCAAATGCTGGGTAAAATGTCGGACCCGAGCCTGTTGAGTACCCCCGATATCATTGCCAATGTAATTTATACTGCGGCTACTGACGATACTGACACCCTTCGTTATCGAGCAGGTGCGGATGCCGAACAATTGTTAGCTGCCCGCCACAGTATGACTGATGAGGAGTTTTTTGCGACGCAGAAGGCCACTTTGGAAATCGATTAATTCAGACAAAAAATGTAGGGCTGGTTGTAGAATTTATTGTTGCATTTGCATTGAGAAATTAATCTATACAACAAACCGATACATATTGAAGGAGGATGCCTAAGTTCTCCTTCAATTGTTTTTTTCAAAAAATACCCATAAAATGATGAGATTTTTTTTGAACTTCCTTGATATAAATCTCTAAACGCATGTATGTAGATAGAATATTTAAGCCAATCAATATCATTCGGTTTACGTTAAAGCAAATTGTAATTTTTGTAACCTATGCTAGTTTTGTTACTGGACTTTATTACTACTTTGAACTGACTTGGCTTAAAATTCCTTGGGTTCCGCTCACATTGCTGGGGATTGGTTTGGCGTTTTATGTAGGTTTTAAAAACAACTCGGCTTATGACCGAACGTGGGAGGCTCGTAAAATCTGGGGAGGTATCGTAAACTCAAGCCGAAGTTGGGGAGCAATGGTTACTGGCTTTGTCACCAATAACTCTGCTCAAGAAAAGGCATCTGAAGAAGACATCAAAGCCACCCATAAAAGGCTCATCTATCGTCACATTACTTGGTTATATCGCTTGAAAAGGCAATTGAGAACGCTCAAATCCTGGGAACATAACCGAAAAATTAACCAGCATTACCGAAAATATATTGAAGAGCTTTTTCCAAACGAAGACGCAGATAAAGAATTACAAAACTTTTTGAGTGATGAGGAGGTCAAGAAGATTTTATCTATGAAAAATGGCTGTACTCAATTAATCCATCAACAATCCGAAGAACTAAAAGTACTAAGAGCAAAAGGCTTGATTGATGATTTCAGACATATGGAGATGCAAAGCCTCATTACTGAGTTTTATACGCTGCAAGGCAAATGCGAGCGGATTAAAAACTTTCCTTTGCCCAGGTTGTATGCTTCATTGAGTATTTATTTCGTTTACATCTTCATTTTTCTTTTGCCTATGGGGCTACTATCGGCCTATGCAGATACTCACTTGCCCAAATATATGGTCTGGGGAGTGGTGCCTTTTACCGCTCTGATAGGCTGGATATTTTGGATGATGGAAGGGGCGGGAGACTACACCGAAAACCCTTTCGAGGCGCTGGCTTTTGATATCCCGATGACCTCGCTCACCAGAACAATTGAAATCGATTTAAGAGAAATGTTGGGTGAAACTAATTTACCAGAACCTATTAGCCCAAAGGATGGATTTGTGGTTTAAGCATGTAAAAGCTTCCTCTCTCCTTATTTTATCAAATAATATTGACTTGAAATATGTCCAACACTTATACACTCAATTCTATCAGCCAAGTTCACCAGGCATTGGGCTTACCCAAACCAAAACACCCATTGGTAACAGTGGTGTATCCAGAAAATGTCAAGGCTGTCACCAATCTTAAGGATGTAAAAGTAGTAGTAAACCTCTATCAAATTACTTTAAAGCAGTTTGCCTGTGGTACACTTATTTATGGTAGAAATTCATACGATTACGAAGAAGGGACCTTAGTTTTCACCTCTCCTGGGCAAGTAGTAGAATACAAGGATAGTCCAGAAGAAGATCATCAGAATATTGGAGGATGGAGCTTATGTTTTCACCCGGATTTGATCAGAAAATCTGATTTGGGCAATAAAATAAACCAGTATAATTTCTTCAATTATGAAGTCAATGAAGCCTTACATCTTTCGGATGAAGAACAAAAAACCATTGAAGAAATCATTGATAAAATAACCAAGGAGTACAGTCAAAACCTGGATAGACATAGTCAGCACTTAATCGTTTCAAACCTAGAGTTGCTACTGGATTATTGCTTACGCTATTATGATCGGCAATTTTATACTCGTGCCAACCTTAATACCGATGTAGTTTCCAGGTTTGAAAGGTTATTGAGAGCCTATTATCAAACCAATAAAAGCATACCCAATGTAAACTATTTTGGCGAAGCATTAAACCTATCGCCTTATTATTTGAGTGATTTATTAAAAAAAGAAACAGGTAAATCAGCGCAAGAACATATCCACTTGATGGTCATCGAAAAAGCCAAAAATCGCCTTTTAAATTCCTCTGATTCCGTAAGCAGCATTGGGTATGACTTAGGCTTTGAGTACCCTCAGCATTTCAGCAACTTATTTAAAGCCAAAACGGGAATAAGTCCAAGAGCTTATAGGAATTTGAATTAAAAATTTTCCTCTCTATTGTATACAAGCTAAAGACACTGCCATTACCACTCATCACAAAATAGCCGTCTCATTATCAAGACTTTATTTATTCGATAATGAGCGTTTTTTGTCCTCCTACCTTCATTTTTCACTTAAAAGTTTGTAATTCCTCCGAAAAAACACCTTACTTTGTATTTAGTTCTGGTAACCACCCCCCTTTCTGGGAGCGGTTTTAATAGGGAATCTCGTGTAAATCGAGAGCTGTCCCCGCAACTGTAAGCAAGCCGGATTTATTGTCAACCCCTGCCACTGTAAGCTTTGTGCTCACGGGAAGGCGACAAGAAAGAAGCAAGCCAGGAGACCTGCCAGAAAGCCTCAAACAACAAGGAAGCGAGGCACACCCACATATTTGTTTCGGGATGAAAACAAGCATGGACCGCGAAGATTTCAATGTTTTCTCAAACGAAAAATCATTTCAAAATCTTCTTTTTGAATTAGGATAGCATTTTACTACATACATATTTTATTCATGTACAAGCAATTCATTCGTTGGAGCCTGATTGGTTGGTTATTTCTTTTTTTAGTTATACCAAATGTGCAAGCCCAACAAGACACTACCATTGGTGGTGAAGTGCTTAAGGAAGTGCGTATTTATGGTATCCCATTGGAAAAGTATGCCACTGGAAGCAAAGTAATCGCATTGGATAGTGCTTTACTGGCTACCTCTAATGCTACTACTTTGGCACGGGTGCTCCAACAGCAATCTCCCATTTATATCAAAGCCTATGGCAACGAAATGCTAGCCACAGCTTCGTTTCGTGGTACAGGGGCTGGACATACTGCGGTGCTTTGGAATGGTCTCAATATCAATAGTTTAACTGCGGGCCAAACCGATTTCTCGTTGGTGCCTATTTTTGCGGCAGATCAAATCAGCGTTCAACCTGGATCGGCCAGTGCCTTGTATGGGAGCGACGCTATTGGGGGCAGTATTCACTTACAAAACACACCTGATTGGTCTCGCGGGATGAGGGCAGGCGTACAACAAAATGTTGGGAGTTTTGGCCAGTACTTTACGGCAGGTAACGTGCAATGGAGTAATGGAAAACTAGAAAGTAAAACCCAGGTGTATCGTTATTCTACCAACAACGATTTTACGGTGCGTATCTCCCCTACCGAAAATACCGAGCAACAAAATGCCAGTGTTTTCAATTATGGATTTCAGCAAGCCATCAATTACAAAATTGCCAGCAACCAATACATATCGGTGCAAGGCTGGCATCACTTTTCCGATAAACAGACGCAATCTACTCGTGGCGATCGCTTTAGCAACGACTTGCTGCGAGAACGAAGTACGCGGGTAGTGGCCGATTATATGCTAAACAATAAACTGGGTTTCTTCAATGTAAAACTTGGCTATATCAACGATTACTTGTTGTACAACCTCAACTCCACCACTGCCACCCAGCGAGGAATTGCAGCATTGAAATACGATAAACAACTCAATGCGAAATTGAGCTTACAAGTAGGTACCCAATGGATGCACATTCGCACCAATGTAGATGCCTACAACAGAGAAATAACCGAGGATCGCACGTCTATTTATGGTTCTTTACGCTGGCAAATTATTCCCCGCTGGCAGGTAAGCCTCAATGCCCGACAAGTTTTCGTGACCGATTTCTTGGCTCCATTTGCCCCTTCGCTTGGTACAGAGCTTACTTTGCATCAAGACAAAAAACAAAAATTATCGCTCAAAGCCTTGGCCTCTAAAAATTACCGCATTCCTACACTCAACGATCGCTTTTGGGATGGACCTGGCGGCATTGGCAACCCCGACTTACGCCCCGAAACCGGGTGGAGTGCCGAAGGTGGACTGGCTTACGAACAAAACGGTGAAAAGCTTACCTGGAAAACTGAAGCGACTTATTACCAAATGAAAATCACCGACTGGATATTGTGGAAACCTATTGGCAATGTATGGTCGCCAGTAAATGTAGCAGCGGTGGATGGTTCAGGCGTAGAAGCCAGCTTTCAGATGAAAATCAAACAAGCCCGTGGGTATTTATCATTGGGGGCCAATTATGCCTACACCTTGTCTACCATTGCCCAAGATGATAACCCAGATTTTATTGGCAAGCAATTGTTGTATGTACCTTTTCATAGCTCCAATGCTTTTGTTTTTTGGCAATTGGATCAATGGTTTACTCAGTTGGATGTTAATCAAACAGGGTTTAGATACTTAGAAAACAGCAATGTCAATTTTGTACAAGGGTTTGCTTTATTGAATGCCTCATTGGGCAAAAACTTTCGGTTCAAGCACCATTGGTGGAGTATTTCGGTGAGGGTAAATAATTTGCTCGATCACGACTACGAAAGTGTGAATAACCGAGCAATGCCAGGCATCAACTATCAGTTGAGCTTACGCTATCAAATTAGAAATTTTTAGCGCCTTGATCATCAAGGTTTACTTATAATTATTTTAAACATTTAGTGGAAGAAAAATGAAGAAGCAAAATCTTTTATTGTATGTATTGCTAGCCATTAGTGTAGCATTTACTGCTTGTAAAAAAGACGATGTAGTGCCGTTGGGTAAATATCAGGGAGGAGTTTTAGTAGTAAACGAAGGTTCTTTTGGAGACGGGGATGGCAGCATTAGCTTTTTGTCAATCACCGATCAAACGATTACCAATGCTATATTTAATGCTGAAAATAGCCAGAACATTGGAGGTATTGTTCAAAATCTAAAAATTCACGAAAACAAAGCCATTGCCATTACCAATAAAGCAGATCAAATTATCATTGCCAATGCCACCGATTTCAAAAAAATCAGTATTATTTCGCAAGCTGACTTGGTAAACCCAATCAATTTTGCGGGAGTAGGTAACAAAGGATACGTAACCCAATGGGGAGCTACCACTGACTTTGTAAATTATCCAGATGCTGCCGTAAGAGTGGTAGACTTGGATGCAGGAACCATTACTAAAACCATTGCTTTGGATGCTCAACCTCAAGGCATTTTGGCTTATAACAATAAAATTTATGTGGCCTTACAGGGAAGTGACAAAATTGTAGTAATCAACCCCTCTACCGATGCCATTGAGGCAACTATTACCGTAGCTGCTGGCCCTTCTAACCTTGGGGTAGATGCCAACGGAAAAATTTGGGCAATGTGTACCAGTGGTAATTTTGTACGGATAAATCCTGGTGACAACACCGTAGAAGCTACTATTTCAGGAATCAAAGTAAACTTCTTCAACGAAAAATTTACTTTCAATAAAGACAAAACAAAAATCCTATATTTGTCGCCTGCTCCGTTTCCTTCTACCGATACCGAAATCTTTGCCATGGATATTACTGCTACTGCCGCACCTACTACTGCATTCATTACTGGAAACAATTTCTATGGTTTAGGTGTTTCCCCTGATGATGATGTAATTTATGTAGCAAACTCAGCGGCCTTTCAGGGCAATGGTAAAGTAGAACGCTACAAAGCTGATGGTTCTAAACTAGACGAGTTCAGTGCCGGAAGAGGTACTAGTAACTTTGTGTTTTAATATATTTCTAAAGTTGATGCACTGTTGCCTCTAGTGATTGTCTACAGCATGATAACGGCAACAGTGGACTAACTATTACTGAGATATATCCAGGTATATGATGCTTGGGTAATATTTCAGCCTTTTGTTTTTGTAAAAAATCCTGGTCTCCTTGGACCAGGATTTTTTTTGTTTTTCCACTCCTAATACTTAAGAGTATGTGTTAACAAACATTCAATCTTTTGCTCAAGTTAGGAAACTTCGTCTTGAAGAAGT
Source organism: Microscillaceae bacterium (assembly GCA_003483885.1). Taxonomy (GTDB): domain Bacteria; phylum Bacteroidota; class Bacteroidia; order Cytophagales; family Microscillaceae; genus Microscilla. Next base: position 43,244 of record DMXI01000331.1, on the reverse strand, counting down.
AGGGATTTGTCTCTTCCGTTGCATCATCTCATTATATGAAGCTCTTACTCATCTCAATATTAATATTATTTGCAAATATTCAAGTTAGTCACGGAATATGTCAACCAGATTATATCCTCTTCGAAGGAAAAACCTATATGTTGCAATTCAAGCCATTGAAAAAATATTTCGAAAAGCACCCTAACAAAAGCTTGAGTAATCATGTCATAAAGCAAGCGTATACTGCCACTTTTGAGTTTAAAAACAACATTTTAACAGTAAAAGATATTCAAATTAAGGCCTTTGTCAAAGGCGACAAAGGCGCCTGGAAATCGATTATCCATCAAGTTTTTCCAGATAAACTCCAAAGAAGGCTTGAGTGGTTTGATGGGATTTTAGTAATGCCTTACGGAAAAATGGTGAAATACATATGTTGTAATTCCTTGTATAAAAAGTACCTCCTAATCTCACTCAAACAAGGAAAAGTATTACAAATAAAAAAATTGAAGCGAAAGCAATTTTTCCGCTTCAAAAAGCATCAATTTGAGACATTCAAGAAAACAAAAGCAAGAGAATATCAAGAGTTAGTGAAACTTTTGCAAAAAAAGTGGAAACTCAATCAACAACACCTGAATGGAGTTATACAAAACAATATTACCCTCTATACTTCAGTGTTTTTAAACGATTAACCCTTCTTTGTAACAGCAGAAGTACTAATTATTTATTTACCGGCTTGAACCTATAAATATGATAAGGCGCATGCTTACGCATATGCGATTTACTTTGTAGCATTTGATTAGGAATATCGCTATCGGCCAGGTAAAAATAACCATCACTGGCCAGGGCCAAACCATCGGCCCAACGAATTCTTTGATCTTTGATGAGGGTATAGCCTTTCTTCTCAGGAGTGACTACATAAATTCCTTGATGCTCTACATCAGTAATGTACACATTACCCGCTTCATCGGTACGAATACCATCACTTAGCGGTTTGTCGGCTACTCGTTCCACACTTTTGGCTACCTCATCCAGGCTTTTGCTAAAATCTACGCAAGTAGCCGTAGGCACCCTATAGAGTCCAGAGCCTCCCATGGGGGCATAATAAATATATTTACCATCTCGTGAAAAATCCAAGCCATCAATCCCCGTAAGTAAATCCACCGCTCCCCAAAAGAAGCGCATTTTTTTGGCGGGCGTTACGGGCACATAACCTTCGTCCTTTACACTGGGGTGATTGTCTAACAATCTCCTACTCTTCTTGGTCTGAGTATCATATACTACCAGCGAAGGGTTGCGCCCAAAAAAGCTCACATCAGCCACAAACACATATCGTCCATCGGGACTTACCGTCAAATCATTAAAAAACGACAATGTTTCACCTACTCCTCCCGGAAATACATATTCATGAGTTACTTGATTGGTTTTCAGGTCAAAAGCCAACAGCTTGACATCTTTGAAACCGTGCTGCCCATGGTCTATAGTCCACAGGCGGTTTTGCACATCTACAAATACCCCTAGCACTGTGTTAAATAATTGATCCTGAGCCTCAGCACTGGGGTAAGGCACTGCTTTTCCATCTACGATTTCCATTAGTTTGTTAGTCTCGGGGCGGCTCTCAGGGTGAATCGTAAAAAACACCCGGGTTTTACTGCTTTTATCCGAAACAGCGGCCACATTTCCGATGGGCTCTTGATAGCTAAAAAACAACTCAGTCTGGGCTTTGGTATAGGCAGGTGTACCCGACAAGTCTTTATACGCTTGGCCCCCACCATACCGCAAACGGAGAAATATAGCAATGCCAATTACCAGCACAATGACGATGATAAACAGCCATTTAAGAAATTTTTTGAGCATTTTCATATAAAATGAGTGAATTGAGATTCATTTAAAACTTAAAAAAATAGTCAGCAATTCGGTAAAATTAACTGAACACAGGTTCATTTATTAATCAAAAAAAGAGGCGTATCATCGTTTGATGCTATGCCACGACATTTCAAAACAGGCATCTATGGTAGCCTGCGTCATTTTTTGATTTTTATCAAAGTGTACTTTTACAATTTCGTTGACAGCTCCAATCAAGTAACTCAACAAAATATCTGCGGGCACCTCTTTTACCAAACCTTGCTCCTGGCCTGCCACAATGAGCTCTATGATTGGTGCCAATAGTGCCTCTGTTTGTTGTTTGGTTTCTTCTCGCAAATATGGCGACCTAAAATACTGCTCCAAAAAAATCATCTGATGTGAATCTCTGCTGCTAATTTCCAGGTATTGATACCACACTCTTTTAAAGTTTATAAAAAAACCATCTTCTGCTTTGTACTTGCTGACAATTTCTTGAGTGTTTTGCTTTTTGAGGTGCAAATACAACTTGTTGATCAAGTCTTCTTTGTTGCCAAAATAAATATATAAAGTACCTGTAGCAATGCCTGCTTCCTTGGCTACGTCAGACATTTTAAGCTCTACATAACCTATTTTCACTACCAAATTGAGGGCAGCTTTATATATCAAATCTATTTTGTTGGTATCTCTTGGCCTTGCCATAGTGCAAATAAATGAATAGCAATTCAGCTATCCAAATATTTGCCTAATTTTATCATTGAGCTTAGTCCAAGATTTAGTCTCTTTTGCGCCAGGCAGGGTTGCTCAAAACATAAAAACCTGAGTAAATTTGTAAGCCATCACTATAAAAACCTTTGAAATTGGTGCGTTGGCTGGCCATTTTGTGGTCAATGGCTTCTTCTTCTTTGGTAGAAGTGGGGCGCTCATGACTCAAAGCTGTATCAATAAAGTCAATCGCCAGGTGGGTAACCGCTACCCCATTCAGGTTTTCTACGGTTTCTTTCGCAATCCAACCAATCATTAGGGTTCGCTTTAAATTTTGAGAGTCACAATTGGTACTTTTTACTTTATAACTCACACTTCCTTCCGATGACAACTTCATACGGTTTTTCACTTCGCTTTTGATCTTGAAGTTAAACTTTTCTATGCCTTCTTGTTCTGATAGGCTTTTTACCACCTCTATCTCCGCTTCTTTGCCTACATACACGGGCCTTTTAAAGAATACTTCTACCTTGGTAATGTCTAACTCGTGCCCAAATAGTTCGGCAATTGCAGAAAACGCCAATCCGGTCAGTAATGTACCATGTGCAATTTTACCTTCTGCAAACCCAGCCTCTTTAGCGGCTTCATCATTGACATGAATGAGGTTGTCATCTCCACTTACCTGTACATAATCCAACACCATTTCATCTGTCACCAGGATCTTCTTAATCTGTGGCTCGTACTCCTCTTCTTTTGCTACTTGTGGATCGTTATCGAATCGCAAAATATTGGTGATTTTCTCAATGCTTTCAATCATTTCTTCTTGCATAATCATTCATAGGTTTTTAATGAACTACTCAAGAGTTCAAAAGGTAAAATCAAAACAAGCATACAAAGCTATATTTTATAAGCTAAAACTAACCTCTTATAGGTTTGCCTTCAAGTCTGTGCAGCTCAATATACGCTACTAGTTAATAACTTATCAGCAACTTGGCAATGATTATAAATAAATCAATTCACAATTAGGTAATTTTTCTTTTACTTTCTCAAGCATAGCAGTATCTATACGAGGTTCATACCAGGATTTGATCATAATTTTCTCCAAATGAGGCATTTCCAACAGTACTTCCGGCAAAGTTTTGATAAGATTAAAGCTCATAGAAAGTTCTTTTAATCCTTTCATTTTAGTAATTTCCTGGGGCAACTTTTCCAAATAGTTTCGCTCCATATGCAACACCTCTATCTGGGGCATTTGCAATAACACCTTCGGAAACACCATAAAACTACATCCATTCAAATACACTTTTTTTAATGTAGTCAATTGAGCCAATTCGCCTGGTAGTGCATTAATTGTATACTCATTCAGGTTTAAAACATCTCCTTTGGGCAACACGTTCAAAATCTGCTCGCCAGAGCCATAACTAAACAAATACAAAATCCCCTTTTTGTACCTATCCCAAAAATACCGAGCGATTTTGGGTCCGTCAAACTCATTATCTTTGGTGTACTTATTAATGTTGCGCCGTAGTTTCATTTCATCCATTGACTCGGTAAACAGCGCATGGCGCAGCCGCATGGCTTCCTTGGCTTTCTCGGAACTATATTTTTCCAATAAAGGTTTGATCCCTTTTCGCACTTTAGGCTCGCTCACCATTTTGTAGGCCATAAAAAGCTCCGTGTGCAATTCTTTAGGAAATCCACCTCCTTTGATCAATTCAATGGCTATAGCTATATTTTGATCGTCTTCGCTCAGTAATAAATTTTTGAGATTTTCTATGTTTTCGGCTGCCAATGCATTGTCTGGCTGCAGCAAGTATTTGGAAGGGTCTGGTGCTTGCTGAGATTCTATAAATGTATTGAGTTGGGCTTCACTTATAAAAGTAAACGAATGATTTAGCAGCTCCTCAATGGGTAATTTTGGCAAGCGCCCCATCACCAAATGAGTAACCTTAGCATCAAACTTTGCTTGATATTTTATACCTAGCGTCCCTAGTTCGGGTTTTAGGCTATTTACTTTGATGCCCGTTTTTCCAATTTTAGCAATCACTGCATCCTTTTGTAAAGGGTGCTGTTCTAAAGTAGGGGGAAAATGAGCCAGTTGCCCTGCCAATTCGGCACTGTCAGTATCTTGAATAATTTGGTAGATATATTTAAGCATCAAGGCTCTAAAGCCAGGTACCTGCAAAGGAAGCTTAGCCCATTCTAGTGGGTTATTATTGAGGATTAATTGTTGAAGATTTGGAAAATTTCCCAAGCTTTCTGGAAGATTTATCAACTTATTCTTAGGCAAATTTAGCTTCTTTAGATGGGTTAACTCTCCTATCTCAGTCGGTAAACAATTGATTTGATTTGAAGTGAGGTCAAGGTAGTGGAGCGCTTTACATTGGACAATTTCATCGGGTAATACTTGCAATTTATTGGACTGAAGCGTCAGCTCCTGCAAATGTTTCAACCCACCTACTCCATGAGGCAAAGTTTTGAGGCTGTTGTGATCACAATCTAAATACTGCAGCTTTTTTAAGCCTTGGATAGACTCAGGTAGTTTCCTAAGCCTATTGTTTCTCAAGATTAACACCCTAAGCTCTGTAAGTTGACCAATACTATCAGGAAGCTCCTTAAGATAATTACCCATCAGGTTCAACTCTTCCAATTTTGCCAATTCCTGAATACGCGCTGAAATATTTGACATACTACACCTGTTGAGGCATAACTTTTTTAAGGCAGTTAAATTTAATAAGTATTCAGGAAATTCCTCTAAGTAATCATTTTCTACTTGTAATATTTCCAGTGATGATAATTGAGTAAAGCTCACTGGGTTTAACTTTCGAAAATACTCCGCATCGAAGATGATTTTTTTGAGATGAGGCAAATTCAAAGTATAGCTCTGTAACTTACCAATATTGGCATAGCTCTGACTCAGGAGTTGTATTTCTCGAAGGTGAGGTAATTTGGTCAAGGTTTCGGGCACCTCGAGCACATCATACAAAGTAAGGCGTTTCAAATGGCTTAATTTTACCAAAGATTTTGGCAGGTTACCTCCATAATATGTTAGTTCTATTACTTGTTCAACTGGCACTTCATCCAGTAATTGTTTTAGATTGGCAAAATAATGCCCCTGCCTGTTTGGATAGTAAAATCCCATAATTTATGTGCTTTGTAGTGGTACAAGCCAATCAATTGCATCTTATTAAAACCAGGATGTGGTTCAGACGCGAAATAATGAATAAAAGTCACCGTCTATCTTCTTTTTATCTGATCAAACCTATAAATATTTATATTTAAACTCACCTAAGTGTATCAAAATTTTTGTATTTCACGTTAGAACCATATAACGTACGCCAAAAAAAGTGTATTTTGATAGAAAATATCACATAAAGAACTTTTTCATTAAAATACATTCGAATTTAAAGTTCTTATCCACCATATTTGAAGAATAAATTAATAGTGTTAAATAAAGGAAAAGTTACCGAATAAACTATTTATTCTTAAACTACTCCACAAAGGGAATAATAATATATGAAAAAGCTTTTGTCACTAAAGAACCATCTATTGTCGAAGTCGGAAAAAGTAAAAACCAGCGTAAATCACCTCACCCAACCCAAAAGAACAGAATTTGAATATCAGTTTAATATGGGAAAGGTCATAGAGGAGCCGCTTAGTTTTTACCGCAAAGATTTTGATATGTAAGCTCGTTAAGACAACAATTTATTAACTATAATGCAAACCTTGCCTCATAATACGGCAAGGTTTTTTCATTTATGGCTTTATAAGTTACATTTCAGATTCAAAATGAAGGGTTACCTTACTTTTTTTTTACTCCTTGTTTTTGTCCAATTGTCACCTGCGCAGAATCATCAGAAGATCAAGCATTTTTTTGGCAAGTCTTATCCAGGGGTGGTACAATATTTGGAACAGCATAAACCTACATTGAAAAAACACCTGCCCACCCACCCACCAGAAGCCGCTTTTATTTTAGCGATGGGATTCCCAGAATTACTGCGTTACAACACTTTACAAAATCGCTTGGAAACGGCTTTTTTAGAAGCTTTGTATGTAAAAAAAGGCCCAACCTATGCCAATTTTTCGGTGGGTCGTTTCCAAATGAAGCCTTCCTTTGCCGAAAGCCTCGAGCAGTACTGTCAAAAATATTTGAAGTTTACAGGGGTAAAAATTTACCGATATGAGGTGGTAGGCATCAACAATATTCGCAAGGCAAGAGTAAAACGTCTCAATAACCTGGGGTGGCAACTCAAGTACCTGCATAGCCTCTATTTGGCGCTCAATCATCGCTTTGCCCATAAAAAATTCACCTCTCGTGCCCAGAAACTTCGCTTTTTTGCCGCGGCTTATAACTTTGGTTTTTTAAATACAGCCACTAAAATTCAACAATGGTCTCAAAACAAGGCCTTTCCTTATGGTAAAAACTATATTGGTAAACAGCAAAATTACACTGATATTGCTTTAGACTTTTATCTGAATGAGGCATTGAAGTTTTTTAAGTGAGGAAGCTATTTATTATTTTTAAATTGATATTATTTTCTCAACAAAGCAGTGTTGTAAAGATCTCTGTAACTACTTGAAGCCTTTGATCATTCTGACGTAGGAAGAATGATCGGACCTGAAGCAATTGCGGTGATCATTCCGTAAAGATTAAAAAGTAATGGCAAGAAATATGAGAAACTTTACCCTTTGTTGTTTATTGTTTTGCCTTTGGGCTTGCAAAAAAAAGGAAGAAACGCCTTCGGGTATTCTTAACCCTTCTGACAAGTTTGCGGTTTGCAATAGCAGTTTAGCCGAGTGTACCAATGGCACTGGTGACTATTGCCTTTTTGGCTATAAATGGGGCGCTAAACCCTCTTTTTCTCCCGCTGGCTTCGATGCTATAGGTCCTCAGGAAACGGGCGGTAAAATCACTTTTAGCTTTCAGGGAGAAGGCCAATTGGTGAATACCCACGCCCAGATTGACCTCCCTAGTCGTTCGTTTGATAATGTATTGAGTTGTGCCCAAGTCGAGATTAGAAATGCACTCAATGCTTGGGCTGCTGCGGCCAACATTGAATTTGAAGAATTGCCCGAAAACAGCCCAAGTCAAATTCGCTTCTTTGTGGCCGACATCCGCCAAAGCGGCGTAGGTTACCCCAACTTCACGACTCCCCCCTGCAATGCCATTGGTGGCGATGTAGTCATCAAAACCAATGTTAATATACAAGACTGTAACTTCTTTTACCTTTTTGCAATGCACGAAATAGGACATGCGCTGGGCCTTGGGCACGTCAATTCGGCCAATGTTATGAATCCTAAATTTCAGGATTTTAATGTCACAGCCTTACAAAGTGGTGACTTGAAAGGCATTGAAGCATTGTATGGGGCTAAATAAAATATGCCCCACCTTCCTCTACCGCATGCCACTTCTTAAGAATGCTTCTAACGAACTCCACTGAAAAATACCAAAAGGCTTGGTAAGGATTTTCAAAGGAGCTGGTTTAGCCATCCGACGAAAAACTGGCATTTTGGGATACTTGTCAGGGATAATCAACGAAGCTTGTGCAGTTACATTGGGGGCATTTTCAAAAAAGCCTACCACTTTTTGTCGATGGTTGAAGAAAATACCGTCGGTATACCAACCCAAATGCTCTCCATTCATTCCAAATACATTTTTAAAATTGGTTTGGCGAGCATTGGTCAAATAAGCTACGGCCTCACCAGTAAACAAATATATGTTGTTCTTTTTGGTTATGTAGGCCCTGGCTTCTCCATTTTTATCAAAAATCGTTTTTTCATCATCATCATCAGATTGGGCTTGTACGGTAGCAAAATACCCCACACTCAACATCATTAATAAGGTAAATACAATGCGATTCATAGGTAATTCAATTTTATTTTTTGGATAACGAAATTAGTAGTAAATTCTTAAAATATCTCTTGATTCATTTGATTTCTGTTGCTTGACCCTTTTCAGGTTTTTTTAATTAGATTTGCAGCCATTGTTTAGAGTATGTTTAAATTTTATCTTCGGAGATCAAAATGATGAACCGTTCATACAACGGAGTTGTATGATAAGCTCTGTTTCACCTTTGAAAGTAGACAGACAAACTAATTTTTCGTATTGATGCAGCACATTTTTAAGGGAATAGCCAAAGCTATTGCCGCAAAAATTGCTAAACCGAGGCTACAGCTTTGCTGTGCAGAGCTCACCAAAGGTAAATCAGTGCGAGAAAGTCGCGTTTTTAGCCCAGATTATAATTCTTAAACATACTCTTATATTGAATTGAATTAATCAAAATACGATATATGTCCAATCTACCTGTTGAAATTGAAGCCAAAGTAAATGAGTGGCTTCAGGGCCATTATGACCAAAACACCAAAGATGCTCTTCAGGCAATTGTTGATCAAAACGATACCACTGGTTTGGTAGATGCCTTTTACAAAGATCTCGAGTTTGGAACTGGAGGTTTGCGAGGCATTATGGGTATTGGCTCCAACCGCATCAATCAATACACCGTGGGCATGGCAACCCAAGGTTTGGCAAACTACCTGCTAAAATCATTTCCTGGCGAAACCATCAAAGTGGCCATTGCCCACGACAGCCGAAACAAAAGCGATTACTTTGCTAAAATTACTGCCAATGTATTTTCGGCCAATGGGATTGAAGTATACTTTTTTGAAAGTTTACGCCCCACTCCCGAGCTTTCTTTTGCTATACGTCATTTGGGTTGCAAAAGTGGAGTTGTGCTTACAGCTTCGCACAACCCCAAAGAATACAATGGCTACAAAGCCTACTGGACCGATGGTGCTCAATTGATAACGCCTCACGATAAAAATGTGATAGCAGAGGTACAAAACATTCAGGTAGATCAGGTAAAATTTGACCGAGACGACAGCAAAATTCATGTAATCGGTCAAGAGATAGACGATGTTTATCTTGAAAAAGTAAAAGGTTTGTCTATCTCTCCTCAAGCCATTCAAAATCAAGCAGATATCAAGATTGTGTATACCCCCATACACGGAACAGGTGTGGTATTGGTACCCGAAATTTTGAAAAAAATGGGCTTTACCAATGTACACGTGTTGGAATCACAAGCCACACCTGATGGTAACTTTCCTACGGTGGTATACCCTAACCCTGAAGAAGCAGAGGCCCTTAGTCTGGCGTTGGCTAAAGCCAAGGAACTAGATGCTGACCTGGTAATGGCTACTGACCCTGACACTGACCGGGTGGGCATTGCACTAAAAAATCATCACAACGAATGGCAATTGGTGAATGGTAACCAAACTGGGGTACTCATCATTCACTATTTATTAGAGGCTCTCAAAAAAGCCAATAAACTTAAGGCCAGTGATTACATCGTTAAAACAATTGTGACCACGAATTTGATAGATACTGTGGCCGCCAGCTACGGCGTAGATTGTTTCAATACTTTGACGGGTTTTAAACACATTGCCAGTATCATCCGGAAGTTGGAAGGCCAGCGCCAATTTATTGGAGGTGGCGAAGAAAGTTATGGTTATTTGATTGGTGATTTTGTCCGCGACAAAGATGCGGTGGCTTCTTGTGCCATATTAGCCGAAATGACTGCGGTGGCTAAAGATCAAGGTAAAAGTTTGTTTGAGCAATTGCTGGATATTTACCTCGAGTATGGATTTTATTTGGAAGACTTGGTATCGGTCAAAAAAGAAGGAAAAGCTGGAGCTGAAGTTATTCAAGCGATGATGGAAGACTTCCGTCAAAACCCTCCCAAAACCTTGGCAGGAAGCGCAGTAGTGACGGTAAAAGATTACCAAAGCCAAACTAGTACGCAGTTGCAAACGGGTGCTACCGAAAAAATTGACCTGCCTCAATCCAATGTGTTGCAGTTTTTGACTGAAGATGGTACCAAAGTATCGGCCCGTCCTTCGGGAACAGAGCCTAAAATCAAGTTTTACTTTAGTGTGAAGAGTGATTTGGCCAAGCGCGAAGACTTTGATGCCGTAGAAGCCCAATTGCGAGAGAAGATCGAGACTTTGAAACAGGATTTGAAATTGGGTTAAAAAAACATGAGTTTCAAAACCTCTGTCTCAAATATAAAATATTCAAAGTTCTTGACGGGGCTGGCATTTGCGAAGGTTTACGGTTAGTTTTCATAATTACACTACATCATTCATTTCCGTAAACCTGTGGCAATCTATGTGGGTTGAGTTTTCCAAAACCAAGATTAATTCCGAAATCCTGGGAATGCCATCGCACAAACATAGATTGCCACAAAATGGCGGGCAAAAACGGTATTTACATCAAGCTACGAACCGCCATTTTTCGCAAATCTAGCACCTTAGGTTAGAATCATATATTATCTCAATTCAAGCACAAGTTCAATAGTAATCTTAAATTATCGCAAAAATAATATTCCTCACTCATGAAAGCCCTACTCATTATAGACATGCAAAAAGGTTCTTTTACGCCTAAAACACCCCGTTTCGATACCGACGGGGTGGTCAAAAGAATCAACGCTTTGGCAGAGAGGTTCAGAGCACAAAACCAACCGGTATTTGTAATCCAGCACGATGGTACAGGCACTGGAGAGTTTGAAAAAAATACGGCCGAATGGGAAAACTTGGATGCGCTGGAAGTCAAACCAGGTGATGTGCTGATTGACAAATATGCTAATGATGTATTTTACAAGTCCGAGTTACAAGCCAAGCTTCAAGCATTGGGCATCCAAGAATTGTTGATCACGGGTTGTGCCACTGATTTTTGTGTAGAATCGACCATTCAGTCGGCTTTGACCAAGGATTATGACATTACGGTAGTAGCAGATGGCCATACTACTGGAGAACGTCCTGGTTTAACGGCCAAACAAGTCATTGATCATTATAATTGGGTGTGGCAAAATATGATTCCTACGCAAGGGAAAATTGCCGTGAAACCTTTTGAAGAAATTGCAGAGACTGTATTGCTCTAATCTCGACTGGCGTACAAACATTCTCCAAACTCAAGGGCTTTATTTGCATATTTAAATATATCTTTCCCAATAATAAACTGTAAATAAAGATTGGCCCTCATAAGCGTAAAAGAACTCATCTTTGAAAACTTTGTAAGCTGAAACAAAAGCAGGTATCTTAATGTCTATTGTGATTAATTCTTCAAAAAAATGATCATTTGCATATAAAGACACTTCTTCCAAAAACTCCTTTTGACTAAGCAGCAGTAGATCATTAAACCCTTTGAACGACTTTTCCAGATATTCCTTCTGCTGAGGATTATGAGATGTTAGTAGTAGGCATAAAAACAAAAAGTTTTCTAAATCATTCAGGTCTTTTTTGTCACATTGAAATATAAATAACCGCTCGTAGATGTATTGGTTGGTAAACGTCAGAAACTCATCTATAGACTTGGTCTCAAATTCAAGCCCTATATCTAAGGTAGGCGTTCGCTTTACGTAAAAGAATTGCGGTGTAGGAATTTCTAAGTTTTTAACCACTTCTATCTGGCGAATTGCTTTTATTTTTTCGTATGGTATTGATTTTTTCTGCATCTAAAAATTGGCTCTGATCATCATATATCTCTATGAAGCTTGAATATAATGAAACGAGGGGTATTTTTGCTAGGACTAAAAAATATAAAATCAATCTATATCTCTTTGAAACACATCCACAGTATTACTGAATTATACACTTTTGCAAATTTGCAGCGTACGCCCATTTACAATGATTTTGACCTGATACATTTTAATCAGCTTGGTCAAAACACCCAAACGATGATGCCTCCTCATAGGAGAAATTTTCACACCATTATATTCTTTAAAGATCAAAAAACCGGGCAAGTCAACATTAACAACCAAAAACACCAAGCACTAACTAATACTGTTTTATTTCAGGGAACAAGCCATTTATTTAGCTTTGTGCGCGACCCTGCGGTAGAAGGTACCATTGTATTGTTTTCCAAATCGTTTTTGTTACCCTACATTACCGATCCCACACTCAGTTTTCCATTTTTCAACATTCTGAATCACAACCTCTTTCATCTCAGTAATCAGGAACAGCAAGCTTTTCAGCAAATTTTGGTCACAATGAGTACCGAAAAACACCATATACCAGTGATAAAACCACTGCTGATAGCCCTACTCGAGAAATCAGGGCTCCTTTACAATACTTATAGCAAAGAAGAAAAATTTTTATCTAAAAAGACATTACTAACAAGAAGATATAAAAACCTGGTTAACAATCACTTCGTAACTCACAAAACCGTAGATTATTACGCCTCGTTGCTCCATATCACCCCCAATTACCTCAATGAAGTGGTGAAGTCAGAAACTGGAGTTTCGGCCAAAAAACATATTACCGAAAGGGTGTTATTGGAAGCCCAAAACCTATTGCTGTATGCTCGCTTAGACATTTCAGAGATTAGTCATTTATTACAGTTTTCGGAACCCACCCATTTTAGCAAGTTTTTCAAAAAAGAAACAGGACTTACCCCCAAAGCGTACCAGGAAAATCAGCAAAAACCGTAATTTTCGCCATCATACCCTTTATTTGGGTTAGTACTATCTACTTGATTGTTAGCAATTTTGCATTGTTCGTTTATTAAATCATCATAAAGAAAACAAACATGCAAAACGCTAAAGCCATTGTAAGTGCCTATATGAACGAAGTATGGGTAAATCGAAATATAGAGGCCATCAGCAAATATATTTCTGAAGAACAATTTATTCAGCACAATCCACATTTAGACAACGGTCTTGCTGCTCTTCAGGAGTTCTTGCCTCATTTGTTTAACAACCTGATGCCAGAAGGAAGCTGGGAAATAAAACGCGTGATTGCCGAACAAGACTTGGTGGTGGTACACAGTTTGGCCAAACCCACTCCTGCCGCTTTAGGAATGGCTGTAGTAGATATTTTTAGAGTAGCAGGCAAAAAAATTGTGGAACACTGGGATGTGACCACCGACATACCCGAGAAAACAGTCAGCGGCAACCCAATTGTATAACCTTCTTCAAAAGTATAAACTATGAACTTTCAAAACAAAACAGCCATCATCACGGGGGCTGGCTCTGGCATTGGGCAGGCTACCGCAGAGCACTTGGGTAAACAAGGGGCCAACGTGTTAATCAATTATTTTTCGGATGCGCAACGAACCAATGCCGAAAAAAGCATTCAAGTCATCGAGGAAGGTGGTGGTAAAGCGCTGGCTTACCAAGCTGATGTAAGTAAAATTGATCAATTGAAAGCCATGTTTCAGACTGCTAAAACTACCTTTGGCGGGATCGATATCTTGGTAAATAATGCCGTACTTCCTGTGCTAAAACCTATTGTAGAAGTAACTGAAGAAGAGTTTGATGCGATGTTCAATGTCAATGTAAAATCTATTTTCTTTGCCCAGCAATTATGTGCGAGCCTTATGAACAAGGGTGGGAGAATCATCAATCTCTCTTCGCATACTACTTTTTTGTTTTTCCCAAATTATGGCCTTTATGATGGTACCAAAGGTGCCGTAGAGCAAATAACCCGTGTGTTTTCCAAAGAAATAGGCCATAAAAATATTACAGTCAATGTAGTTTCACCAGGTGCTACCGAAACCGCTGAATTTGCCACCCGCCCTCAAGAGCTCAAAGATCGGGTGGCCGCTATGTCGGCTATGCAACGGATTGCCAAAGTACAAGAAGTGGTCAATGTTATTGCTTTTTTGGCTAGCGAAGAAGCCAGTTGGGTTACTGGGCAAAATATTAAAGTAAATGGGGGAGCAATTTAATACAACACTTGCCTCTTGATTGTTTGTAGTGAATTGAAAAATAGTCGGCCGATTTTTTTTAGAACCTTTTTTTTAGAACCCTACACAGCAAAACATTAAGGATGTTCAAGTCCCCAAAATATGTCCACCAGCAATCAATTGTTATAATTTTTTTAGACCCTATCCTGATTGCAGCCCAATCTGAGCCGTGATGATACTGGGCAAAAATGCTTATATATGAATAGACATCGCTCCATTCAGTGAGTGGCCCCATTTTAGATCAACCTTAAATCCCTCAAAAATACGTACTAAGACTCTATCAAAGGAGAATGGTCTTATGTTTAGAAATGATTTTGCAGTTCTTCCAAATACTTACGTAGATTCTTCAAGGCCAATATAATTTTTTCACATTCTATCTGGCGCAATTGGTGATACGCCTCATCTGTCTGTTGCTCAAGCAATGCATAGTTTTGCAAACCAGTGCTGGTCTCCATCAATCCTTCTACGGGGTTTTCTTGTGGTTGCCACAATAGTTGAGTTTCCTGATCATTCAGGTCATTGTAAGCGTTTTCGGTAAGTTCGTAGTTTTGCATAAACTCCAAAAACAATTCCTGATGAGGCAAAGTATATTCACCTTTCTGCAAAGCCTGAATATCTTGCTGACGATCTATGTACGCATTAAAAATGGAGTCAAATCCATTGTGATTAATATAGGGATACAGCACAAAGCTAGTATGTGCCAGTAGTTCCTCAGTAATCTGTACTTTCATTTCCCCTTCCCGAAAGGTATCTTCATCATCACGGGAATAATGGCGCTTGAGTCGGGCATTGGACACATACATATAGGACAAATGGCCAAAAGCCTTGTGATAACCTTCAGTATCATTGCCAAAAGGTAATTTGGGGTGTTGAGAGGGGTACACATTGCCTGCGCCTGGGTCTAAAAATACAATAAAATGTCCTCCAAAACGCAACGATAAATGTTTGTACCAACTGTGTACATTGGCAATGTGGGCAGCAAATCGTTCATATTGCAAAGGGGTGGGCAAGGGTATATGCCGAATGGTATCCAGGTAAGCCTTTTTAGAAACAATATGATATCGTGCCATAAACAAATATATAACAAAAAGAAAGGGGTACTGTTTAGTGTCTATTCAAATTTTACCTGCAAAAAAATTATGTAGAAGTATTTATTTTTGCCTTTTCCAGAATTTCTGGGATTTTGCCCAAAGTATCATTATACCCAAAGTCCACCAATAAGTTTCCCATCTTAAAATCAAACAATCCATATTGCAACGCATTGGGTACCTCTATCACTATATCGCACTGACCCAACCTTGATTTTACGTTTTCGGCCATGTGCATATCAAATACTCGCTCGCCAATACCCCACATAGTAGATACATTACTCACCGAAGTATTGGGATTTACATTGACTCCAATAACTACATCACATACATCACGAATGGCTTCAACAGGCAAATTATTCAATACTCCCCCATCAATATAAGATTGGTCATTGATTTTGACAGGCTTGAAAATCAAAGGAATGGCAGCTGAAGCAATAATTGCTGAGGAAAGTTTACCTGCATTGAAAAACTCATAATTTCCTGTATTCAGATTTGATACACATACATACAGTGGTTTTTTCAACGACTCAAAGGTGTCTTGAGGAATATTTTCTTTAATCATGTTTTTTAGGTAAGTCAGATCGGTAATGCCTCCCAGTGGCAATCCAACCCGAATGATTTTGTAAGACCTTACCTGTCCAATCAAATCCATCATCTCCTCAAAACTCCTACCTGAAGCATACAAGGCTCCAATAATGGCTCCCATACTCGATCCTGCTACCACATCAGGAAAAATACCGTTTTCTTCCAATGCTCTGAGCACTCCCACATGAGCCAAACCACGTGCCCCACCTCCACTCAGCACAATGCCTAATTTTTTCTTTTTTTTACGCTGTTTAAATACAGTGGTAATATTTTGAAACCAAGAATCTTGTTGGTGGGTAATCATGAGGCACATTTTTAGGTCAGCTAATGACTAGTAGTCACAAAAATATAAAAAAGCATTCAATCATTCACAACAATTGAATTAATTCAATATAAAAACCATTTCAACACATAAATTATTGTACTTTACAAAGAACAATATTCAAATACCAAAAGAAATTCCTATATTTCCCTAAAACATGCCTTAAAATTTAAGTTCTTGTTTAAGATTATCTCAGCAAAACCGAACAAAATTCAGCATACAACAGCGTTATATGAATGAGTCATTATTTAGGTTCTATGGAGTTACCCGAAACATATACTGTGCACAAACCCTTAAATTAGAATACCGATACGTCGGTATAAGCTCTAAGCCTTCATTCATTTACAATTTTCTGATCTATTTAATAAAACCAGGTTCTATTAAATAGATCAGAAATTATTACCTCCAGCCCAATTTGTTATGCGTGGTTATTAAATTTGTTATACATAAATACCCTATCGCTAAACACGTTTATCAATGTCTAAGATTCTTTTGCTTGAAAAAGAAAGTAAAATCATCCATCAGGTAGCGGAGTTGATGTCTAATAACGGTTATGATTTTACTGTTATCCAGCAAACCAGTCAATTATTTTCTCAGTTGAGCATTGACAATTTTGATATTTTACTGGCCGACTTAAATGCCCTGGGAGCCGAGTACCTTAATATTTTAAGAAAAATCAAATCACATCCAGCATTCAACGCCATAGATGTGGTGATTTTGACCAATGGACAGTCCAACGAAGTATTGGCCATGTGCCTTGAGGCGGGCACAAGAGACTTTATCAGTAAACCTATCCGAAGCCTGGTCATGAGTGTACGAATCAAATCTATTATTAATTCACGAAAATATGCGGAGGAATTTGAAGCAAAGCGAGATTTACTGGAAAACAAAACCAAGAATCTAACTTCGATTAGTAATGAACTTCGCAGACAAAAGTCTGACCTGCAGCAAGTTAACAAAAGTATTATCAATAGTATTCAATACGCTCGGCACATTCAGGCCGCCATTCTGCCTTCTCCCGAAGATATCAAAAAATCTCTCCCTGACTCTTTCATTTTTTTTAAGCCAAGGGATATTGTCAGTGGTGACTTTTACTGGTTCAAAGAAGTAGGCGACAAGGTAGTAGTCGCTGCCATTGATTGTACTGGTCATGGGGTTCCAGGTGCATTTTTAGCAGTTTTGGGTGATTCTATTTTATCGCGTATTATTCATTATCATCGTATTCTGCACGCCGACGAAATTTTAAATGAGATACATCTAAGTATTCAACGTACCCTCCGTCAAAATGAAACCCGCAACTATGATGGTATGGACATGGCGCTATGTGTAATAGATAAAAAGCAAAAGAAGCTTGAGTTTGCGGGGGCACATAACCCGCTCATTTTTGTAAAAAATGGCGAACTACAACAAATCAAAGGAGATAAGGTGGCCGTAGGTGGTGCCCAGTGGGATTGGGAAAACGGCCCTCGGGTATTCAAAAAACAGGAAATTGATTTCTCGGATGGTGAAGATCTCTATATTTATATGTTTTCGGATGGGTACCAGGATCAATTTGGGGGCAAAAACCTGAAAAAATTCCAAAGAAAGCGTTTTCGTCAATTGTTGCTGGATATACACTCCTTGCCTATGGAAACCCAAAAAAAACAGCTTGAAGATACCTTGGTCAATTGGATAGATGAAGGGAATCAGGAACAAGTAGATGATATTTTGGTAATTGGAGTAAAATTGTAGTTACATTTGCTCAAAGTTTGTTCAAGTACCGTAGTCGTTTAGAAGAAAGAAGTTGAAGCAACAAGTCCACTCATCACCAAAGTCATTTCCTGCTAATATTCGCCAAAAACCTGCCTTTGTATATACCCTGATATTGATTATTGTGTGCCTAATCATGTTACTCATTGACACTTCAGTGGGGTCAAGCTATATTCCTTTTCAAGCTACCTTACGCATTTTACTGGGAATGAGCCCAGAGCAAGAAGTTTGGCAAAATATCTTATACAAAATCCGTATTCCACGCACCATCACCGCAGCCTTGGCAGGAATAGCCTTATCTATTAGTGGCTTGCAAATGCAAACCCTTTTTCGCAATCCATTGGCAGGGCCTTCGGTTTTAGGTATTACTTCGGGAGCCAGTTTGGGGATTGCCTTGGTTATTTTGGGTTCGGGTTCAGCCTTGAATGTATACACGCTCCAAAAACTAGGCATTGGCGGAAGCTGGCTACTCATTGGCGCAGCGGTGATTGGTTCGGCGTTGGTTTTTTTGTTGATTATGCTACTGGCCAGTCGCATCCGTGACAATGTGGTATTGCTCATTTTAGGAATTATGATTGGCAACATTACGGTAGCCATTGTGAGTGTATGGCAGTACTTTAGCCAACCCGAACAAGTACAGGATTTTATTCTTTGGACTTTTGGCAGTTTTGGAGGTATCACCAGCGACCAACTCACCCTTTTTAGCGCCATCGTTTTAGTGGGCGTAGCCCTGTCGTTATTAATTAGCAAACCGCTCAATACACTTTTGTTAGGGGAAAACTATGCCCAAAGCATGGGTATTTCTATTCAGCGTGTTCGTTTGCTCATTATTGCAATTACGAGTATACTAGCAGGGAGCATCACCGCATTTGTAGGACCTATTGGGTTTATTGGCATTGCAGTTCCTCACCTAACTCGTTCGTTATTCAATACTTCTAATCATAAAATATTGATCCCCAATTGCGGATTGATTGGCGCCATTCTGATGCTGCTATGTGACATCGTAGCCAAATTACCTGGTAGCCAATCTACGCTGCCCATCAATGCCATTACCGCCTTAATAGGTGCTCCGGTAGTCATTGCAGTCATTATGAAACAGCGTAATTTGGGGAAGGCTTTTAAGTAGGTTTTAGTCCACAGTCGGCCGTCCATAGTCCACTGTACTTAATTGAAAAATTAATACGAAGTCAAGGGAAGAATGTGAATAAAAGAATAAGGATCTCGCGAAGCGAATATTTGTTCAAAACAATGAAACACTAAAAATGTACATTAAAAAATGGCCAATGTAGATCATCCAAATAAACAAGGAGTTTTTGAAGTAGTTAGCAGTTTTGCCATCAAACGAAGGGGAGAATTCTATTTTTTAGGGCAAATCAAAGAGGGTAAATTAGAGGTTGATTGGTACTTAAATATAACACTTAATAGCTCACTTGCACTTACCATCAAAGTTGACACTATAGAAGATATTGAGATCACAGGAGAAAAATCATCTTACAAATTGATTATTTCTAAAGAGGATCCTGAAATGCTTGATTTATTATTAGGCATGAGCATTGAAAACGAATATGTTGATGTAACTATTAATGGCGAAGATTAACTAAAGTATTTAGAAAACTTCCACTGAATAAAAGGCCAATAAATATAAAAAACACACTTTTAGGCCAAAAGAGAATTGAGAAAATAAGCGTTAAAAAACTGTGGCCAGTGGACCGTTGACTATGGACTAATTAACCATTAGAAAAATAATTCACCCATTCATAATTGATTAATAATGCTTTTCAAATAAAAATTTTAAACTTGCACTTCTAAACTCTAAAAATTCCTTTGCATATGTCTACCCTGTACGATTATGAGGTTGTCATTGGTTTGGAGGTACACGTACAACTCTTGACCGAAAGCAAAATTTTTGCGGGAGATCCTAACCAATTCAGTACCCAATCGAATACAAATATTAGCGTCATAACTCTGGCGCACCCTGGTACTTTGCCTAAGCTTAATAAAAAAGTAGTGGAGCATGCCATCAAGATGGGGCTAGCCTGTAACTGCCACATCAACCGGGAAACGATCTTTGCCCGAAAAAACTACTTTTATCCAGATTTACCCAAGGGCTATCAAATCAGCCAGGACAAGGCTCCCATATGTGAAGGAGGGCAGGTAGCGTTTACGCTCAAGGTGAAAGGAAAAGCCGACCGAGAAGTAACGATGCCACTTACCCGTATTCATATGGAAGAGGATGCAGGCAAATCTTCTCACCCTGATACAGGTAACCATTCGCAAGTAGATTACAACCGTGCTGGTACACCTTTGATAGAAATCGTGACTGATCCAGTGGTTTGCCATCCCGACGATGCCGCAGCTTTTGCCTATGGGTACTTTCAGGAAATTCGCAAATTGGTAGACTATCTCGAAATTTGTGATGGCAAAATGGAACAAGGCTCTTTGAGGTGTGATGCCAACGTATCGATGATGCCCAAAGGAAGTAAGGTGTTTGGACAGCGCACTGAAATCAAAAACCTCAACTCGGTGCGTAATGTGCAGCGTGCTATCAATTTAGAAATCGAACGCCAGTTTCAATTACTGGATAAGAACGAAAAAATATTACGACAAACCCTCAACTTCGATGCTCAAAAGGGCAAAATAACCCCCATGCGTAGCAAAGAAGAAATGAATGACTACCGCTATTTCCCAGACCCAGACCTGGCTCCAGTCATTATTTCGGATGAATGGCTGGCTACCATTCAAAGCCAAATGCCTGCCTTACCCGCTGCTATCAAGCAAAAACTGATGACTACCTATGGGCTGAGTGCTTACGATGCCGAGGTACTTACCGAAGAAAAAGCCGGGTATCAATATTTTGAGGAGGTAGCCCAGGCAACCTCACATTATAAACTTATCGCCAATTGGTTAATGGGGGAAGTAAAGAGCCATTTAAACCAACATAATCTGAGCATAGAAGCATTTGAGATTGCGCCTGTACGCTTGGCAAACTTGATTGAACTGATTGCCCGAGGTACTTTGAGCCATACCATTGCTGCCCAACAGCTTTTTCCTTTGATGCTCAAAAACCCCGATAAAACAGCTGAGGAACTTGCCCAGATGCATGCATTGTTGTCTAACCAAAATGAAGATGATCTGGCTGGAATTATTCAGGAAATCATCGCGGCTTTTCCCAAAGAAGCGAAGGCTTACCAACAAGGAAAGAAAAAACTCAAGGGGATGTTTATGGGGCAGATTATGAAAAAGACTCAGGGCAAAGCAGATCCTAAGCTTACCAATCAGTTGTTGGAAAAATTTATTCAGGAAGTATAAAAAAAGTTGTTAAACTCCCCTCCTTTTTTCTTTTATGAAGGGTGAATAATCAATTTTGCAAAATATCATCGCATCTAAAAACTTATTTTCATATGAAATTGCTTCATAATATATATAAAAAGAGTTTGTGGCTATTAGCCATCGTATTGATTTTGGCTAGCTGCAAAAACGACAATCAAGGTAATCAGGAAGAGCAAGCAAATGGCACCAACGTACCATCTGCCAAAGGAAAAACCATTACCATTAATGGCACTGTAAAATCTCCTCCCAAAGATGGGATGGTGACCTTACAAAAGTTGATCAATAAAAAATACACTACCGTAGATAGTACTGATCTAACCGATGGCAAATTTGTTTTTGAATTGAAGGTATCAGAACCTGAGTTTTATCGTGCGGTACTTTTCAATAAGCAGGCGGTGTTTATGTTGGTGACCGACAAGGATTTAGAAATTGTAGCAGATGCCACTATCCCCGAAGTTCCTTATACTGTCAAGGGCTCCAAAGATATGGACTACTTCCGGGAAGTAAATCGGGTAGTGAATCAGTTGAGACAAGACTCCAGAAAATTGAATGGGCAATATATGTTAGCTGAAAAGAACAAAACAGGAGATGCTCAAAAAATCTACCAGCAACTCATTGATTTACAGAAACAAGGGATTGTGAAAGTAAAGAACATGATAGATACCATCCAGCCCTCAATTGCAGCATTGTATGCCGCCAACATTTTGAATCCAGACGAAGAGTTTGCTTATTTAAAAAAATTAAGTAACAACCTTCTAAAAAAATACCCTAAGTCTCGCTTTGTGAAAAGGAACGCCGAGTTTTTAAAAAGTATAGAGAAATTGACTATCGGCCAACCTGCTCCTGAAATTACCCTTAAGTCTCCTGAAGGCAATGAAGTAAGTCTATCGTCACTCAAAGGAAAACTTGTTTTGATCGACTTTTGGGCCAGTTGGTGCAAACCTTGCCGAATGGAAAACCCCAATGTAGTCAAGGTTTATAATGACTATAAAAACAAAGGTTTTGAGATTTATGGAATTTCTCTGGATAAATTTAAAGATCAATGGACCAAAGCCATTGAAAAAGACGGCCTCCCTTGGCTTCATGTATTAGATGCTCAGTCGTTGGCCTCTAATGAATATAAGGTAAGCGCTATACCAATGACTTACTTGATAGACAAAGAAGGGAAAATTTTGGCCAAAAACCTCCGTGGCCAGGCTTTACGTACCCGTATTTCTAAGGAATTAGATTAATCATCAAACCAAATAAGGGGTTACTGGCTAAGGCCGATAACCCCTTATTTAATATCAAGCCCTGGCTTGGTACCTCTTTCTTTCCTCCTTATCCATCCTTTATTACCCTACCTCCTCTCTATTTCATTGTTGAAAAAAGTCAATATGTCAGGCTAAAACAAGCGTTATTGGAAAAAAACTGCCAATAAAGCTTTTTATACCACTAGGTATAGTATTTGGCGCTTGGTGCATTACCAACCAAATATTTTTATATGATTGAGTTAATTAACAATAAAAATGAGGAGTCAAATTTGGCTAACTCCAAAGAAAATTCCTCACACTTGAACACACCCCAAGACGATGCTGTATTATTTGATGCCTATTCACAAGCAGTAGTTCATGCTTCCGAAAAAGTGCGTGATGCAGTAGTACATCTAGAAGTCAAGAAAAAGAATGCCCAAAAACAAACCAAGAATCGCTATCGCCAGCGTGGGTATCGTCCCGATGTTGGGTCGGGATCTGGATTTGTAATATCGCCCGAAGGGTTTATTGTCACCAATAGCCATGTAGTACACAATGCAGCAAGTATTACCGTAAACCTGGCTGATGGCAGACAATACCAAGCCGAATTGGTAGGTGAAGACCCTTCTACTGATGTAGCTGTGATTAGAATTCATGCCAATGATCTAAAAGCAGTAGCATTTGGGGACTCCAGTAAAATCAAGGTAGGACAATTAGCCATTGCCATTGGAAGCCCTTATGGCTTTGAATATACTGTTACTGCGGGAGTCATCAGTGCTTTGGGTCGTTCTTTACGTTCGGGTACTGGAAGATTGATCGACAATGTTATACAAACCGATGCTGCACTTAATCCAGGAAACTCTGGTGGGCCTTTGCTTAATAGCCAAGGACAAGTAGTAGGCATCAATACTGCAGTGATATTACCAGCTCAGGGCATTTGCTTTGCAGTGGCCTCTAATACGGCCGAATATGTGGTGGGTAAGCTCATGACTGAGGGAAAGGTAAGAAGGGGATACTTAGGCATTGCTGGGCAAACCTATCCTATTCCGGCTCGTTTGGTAAACCGACATCAATTGAGCAATCAACAAGGGGTACTTATCAAGCAAATAGAGGCAGATGCTCCTGCTTACAACCGAGAAATGCAGACAAATGATGTCATTGTAAAGTTTGATGATCAATTGGTAAGTAGTATTGATGATTTGCACCGCTTATTAACCGAGCGTACGATTGGAGAACGTATAGATTTGCAAGTATTGCGTGGAGGAAAGCTTGTAACGATTAGAGTAGTGCCAGGAACAATTGAAGGAGTATAAATGAAAGAAGATTGGTTTGTAAAAAAGCCTGATTAGTCAGTCGCAAATTTAGTATAATTCCATTCTTTATTGATGATCATAAGGAGTGGAATTCTTTTGTAAATACGGGTTAATTCAAATACGCACAACTTATATTAAGCTACCGATACTTTGCGGGCAAAAAACCTATTTTCCCACCATAATAGCTCAACAGAATGAAATGAATCCTTTTTTAACAGGTAAAAACCCAAATCAGTATCTAACCCAATAGACAGTTGTAAACCCTGCGATTTTTTTTCTCTATAGAGCTGTTGCAATACCTTTGGTAAATTGTAAAACGTTCGTTCAATAATAATGTCTGGCAAAAGGTTTTTCGTCAAAAGTGACCTTTGTATTTTCTTAACTTTCATGTGGTCTATTATTAATTTAAAGTTTGTGATTAAATATTTGTCTCCTATTTATACGGAAACACATGGGCTCAAGACGATTTTTAACCTGTAAATTCACTAGGTAAAAACCCCTGTTTTTGATGCTTTACGTAGGTTTTTTTGGCAGTCGGCAAATGAAGAGAAGAAAAAACAAGCTGATTTGAAAGAAACATAGAGGTCTAAGCTACTGCTACTTTACGGGCTTTGTTTTCCCACCAAAGCAACTCAGCTTGTCTGAAGGATTCGTATTCTACCAGATAAAACCCTAACTGCATGTCTAGGCCTACCCTCACTTGTTTACCAGCTACCTTGTTTTGAAGGTAGAGTGCTTTTAGCTCGTTTGGAAGTTTTTCCAGGGTACGCTCTATTACAATGTCGGGCAGTAAATTATCGGTAAGAATCTGATGGCTGATTTTTTTGATTTTCATAACATTAAGTGTTGAAGTGTGAAAACTAGTCTAAGAAATTGTTTTTATTTATAGTTTATTAGACGGGTTATTGTTGCTGAAGTTGTTTCTTTCCTACTCAAAGCACACTAAGTAAAATTACTTAAAAATAAACTTGGCTTCATATCAAAAAAACATAACCTACTGATAATCAGTAATTACATTTTAGACTCACGCAGAAATTCAAATAAAATATTACACAAGTATCATTTACATTAAAACATCCTGAGGTACAACTTAATAAAATCAACGTTAGTCAAAACGTAGAGTAGTAGGAAAGAAATTATGAGAAAAGAGAGAGCTTACTTAAGAACTTATAGATGAGATTTTACCAGATTTTGCTCAAAACGTTTTATCGCTTTACAGATAATTACTATTTTTAAATCGGTATTTATAACTTCTCTATCTATAAATCGTGATTCAGGTAAAACTTTATGTGAGCGTTATTCTGATTTAATCGCTTTTTACAAACGTGTGAGGGTGTTTTGTTCAGTTCTATAAACAATTTACGGCTATCAAACGGATAAATTTCATTTTGGATAAAATAGAATCTTTTTCTGCTAAAGGTACTACCCCAGAAAGAGCAACTGGAAAACTAGAAGGCTTAATGGATGATTTTATTATCACCAACGGGGTACAGGTAGTGGCTATCAGTCACCATGTAATTCCAATAAGTTCCGACGGAAAGGAACAATACGTAGCCACTGCAATGTTGGTTTACAAAGACGATATTACTTAATGCTATTTGGGGCTACTCACTAAGGTTACGCATCGCTCCAAAAATCTTCTGCATATCTTTTTCCGCTTCTAGTTGGGCTTCATCTCCCCACCAATCCGACGCATCATCGCTTTCATCTTCGTCTAAATCGTCAGCTTTTGAGGTGTTGTATACAATATTGATGGACCTTTTGCCAAAATAAATCGCCAATTTGCACAAACCTGAACCATCATGGTGCTCCTCAACCGCTAAATTGTATATCTCACTGATATCCACAATCATAGTAGAGGTAAATGCACCTCTTCGGTTTACACTTATTCTGAGCCATCTACCATCTATAATTCTTAACTCTCTAATATGTTTACGCAGTTCTTCCATAAATTCAGAGCAATTTCGGTTTGGCTACAATGATATTAAAAAAAGCGCATAATGTGAATGATTTTTTATGAATGATATGCCATCAACTTACCTCCTCTTGTCTAAGTCACCTTAGTTCCAACCAATAAAATATCATCACGTTGCTCAGTACCTTCCATATGTCCATCCAAGTATTCTTCCAATAACCTTTGCTGTTCCTTTAAAGGACGATCCGCATATTCAGTTAACTTCTCCTTGAGCTTACTAGCAGTAATCGGGCGGCGTTTTTTGTTGTTTTGGTCGGCAAAGCCGTCAGATCCCATGTAAATCAAGCTACCCTTAGCCAAAGTTAATTCATGCACTGAAAAATTAGATTCTACTCGCCGAGGTCGCCCTCCAATAGAAACCCTATCACCTCTAATCTCTTCCAGCGTTGTTGTTTCATTTTGGATGTAGTATAAAGGGCGTTTGGCTCCCGAAAATTGTATCTTTTTTTCGTCTTTATTTTCTTCGGCTTCGTCTACCCTTACAATGGCAACATCCATCCCGTTAGAATACCCCAACTCTTTTTGACGCAGTACAATCCGGGTTTCTTCACGAGCCTTGTCTAGTATTTCACCAGTATTGGTAATCTTCCAAACTCTAATGATTTTGTCAAACAACGTATTACAGATCAAGGACATAAAAGCTCCCGGAATTCCGTGTCCAGTACAGTCAGCCGCAATAATAAAGGTCTTGTTTTCTAATTTGTTTAACCAATAAAAATCACCAGAAACAACATCTTTGGGGCGATAAATCACAAAATAGTCTTCCAATAAGCTATTGAGTTTTGCCTCATAGGGCCAAATAGCCTTTTGAATAAGCAGGGCTGCTTTCAAACTTTGACTTACTTTGAGGTTTGACCGGGTCAATTCCCGGTTTTGATTTTCTACAAACTCTTGTTGAGCCTTAATCTCTTCCTGTTGTTGATATAATTCTTCATTTTGAGTTAAAATCTCTTGTTGTTGCTTATTGAGTATTACATTTTTCTTTTTGCGCTCTCGATTACTACGCAGCAATACAAAAGCCAACAACAGCATTAATACCAAGCCTCCACCCACGGCTAGGTTTATCAGGTTTTGACGCTGGATGGTTGCTTTACTCAACGCCTGCTCCTTGGTCAAGAGTTCAACTTCTTTTTGCTTTTTGGATACATTATAAGAAGCTTGTACTTGATTAATCTTGTTTCTCAGGCTGCGACGATAAGTTGTATCCCTCGCTATTTTTACAGAATCTTTATACAAGTAGGCTTTTTTATAATCATTCAATGCTGCATAAGTCTTGGCCAAACCACTAAACCCCTTTTCCCAGGCACGATAAATGACATTCTGATAGCCCTTACGATCATCTCCCCTGCTAACCACCCGGCAGCTATCATAATAGGCTTGCGCCAACTTGTATTTTTGTTGTTTGTAGTAAATATCAGCAAAGCTGGAATATACATAAGCCAGGCTCATTCTCTCACCGCTTTTTTTACTCAGTATTTTATCTACCTCAAGATATTTTAAGGCTTTTTCATACTCTCCTTTGACTACATATAGTTGAGAAAAATTACCACTGAGAATCCCAATCCAAGCCGAATCTTTTTTGACTTCTGAAATCTTCATTGCCTTAGTCAATTGTACTTCTGCCGATTTATAATCTTTCACCCCAATGTCTATCATCGCCAGCGCAGTGTGAGAGTTGATAATATTGCGATGGTAAATAGAATCAATGTCTGCCAATTTCAAAAACTCCTTGAAAACTGCTCGTTTTTTATTGAGAGCCACATCGCTTCCATATTGCATGATGGCAGCCTCGTACAAAGCCTGAGCCGCTTTGGCTTGCTTGTTCAATGATTCAAATATTTCTCTGGATCGGAAAAAGCTTTTGATGGCATTATCTTTTTTGGCATCTCGCCGAATATATCCTTGATTGAATAATAACTCCCCATGGATTTCGGTGAGCTTTTCTTTTTTGGCCTGGGCAATGGCTTTATCTAGATGTTTCAAGGCCTCATTGTATCTAATATGATGATGGTGGTAATAAGCATAAATAGCCTTGCGCATTACCCTAAATAGCCCCGTTTTTTGTTTGCTCAATAATCGTTCAAATTGCTTAACTTCAATAATAGATGCTGCCGAGTCCATTCTAGCAATCTTGTATGTCAATTGCCGAATAAATTCGTAATTGGTATTGACAGGCTTACTTAATTCACTTTTCAAACTATCAATTTCTCTTTTGAGCCTGGCTTTATCATTTTGGCTCCAAATTCCTGGGCTGAATATCATACATAACAGCCATACACTCAATATTCTCATCATGGGCTAATCTAAATTTTCTTCAAAATATGCCAGTTAAAAGCTTGGTTGACGTTACAAGAGGGTTGATTGATTTAGTTAACATTTATTAAAAAAGCAAATATTATACTTACTAGTACTTATTGACCAAAATAAAGTTTTAAACTATTGTTTGGTAACTGCATTTTCCAGTAACCCTACCCCATGACACGTGCCCAACGCACCTCCGCGCAAAATTTATAGAATAATCTCTGGTATACCATTTTTTTTTTTAGAATTGTACTTGAAGCCGTCTCGACTTTTAATAATAAGCTACTTTCAACAACATCCTAAAAGTCAAGACGACTTCTTTATTTAAAATCATCATAATATATGAAATTGCTAACAATAAAGACTTTAAGATTCCGTTATCTTCACCTTGTTTGTGTTATCTTTTTATCATCCACAGCTTTTGCTCAAAACCCACTACTGGAGGATGGTAAAATGCGTTTTCGCCTCAACAAAGATGGCTCTCATTATGTAAGACTTACTTTTTTAAATCAAGTATGGGTACGTTACAACCAAAACAATCCAGGTTCTACCGTCAATGGCGAAGTAGAAAATAATGTGTTTGATATTGGTTTGCGCAGAACCCGTATTCAGTTATTTGGCCAAGTCACTGATCAGGTATTTTTCTATATGCAATTTGGCCAAAACAACTTTGGCTATCGATCTACCCGTAAGTTTGGTGCTTTTTTTCACGATGCCTTGGTAGAGTACCATGTCGATAAGTCATTTCAACTGGGTACCGGGCTTACTGCTTATACAGGTTTTGCACGTCATGCCTCCCCTAGTATTGGTAGTTTGTTAGCGTTAGATGCTCCTCTTTTCTTGCAAACCACCAACGACCAAAACGATCAGTTTATCCGTAAACTTACCGCTTATGCCAAAGGGCAAGTGGGTCAGATAGATTATCGGGTAGCTTTTACCAAACCATTACTCATTCAAAACCCGGCAACTCTGGGTCCCAATTCTACTTTTAGCACCAGTCCTCCCAGTGTACAAAGTCAAGCTTATGTAAAATATCAGTTTCTCGAGCACGAATCCAATCGCTCTCCCTATCATACAGGAAGTTATTTAGGTAAAAAGAAAGTATTCAATATCGGCGCAGGGATTACCCACCAACCCAATGCCATGTGGCACATAGAAACCGGCAGAACCGACACCACACGTAACAACATGGTGTTATGGGCTATCGATGCCTTTTTTGATCATCCCCTGGGAGCTAATGGTAATGCTATTACCGCTTATGGAGGCTTTTTTAGTACCGAATTAGGGCCTAACTATTTTCGCAATGTAGGGGTTATGAATCCCGCAGGAGGAGTAAACGCAAATGGTACACTTGGAGGTGCGGGCAATGGTTTTCCGATGGTAGGTACAGGCTCTACTATTTATGCTCAGGTGGGTTACCTCACAGGAAAAGATACCTTTGGAAAATATGGTACGCTCCAGCCTTTTGGTTTGATACAACTTTCCAATTATGAAGTTTTAAAAGACCCTATGTTGATGTGGGCCTTGGGGGCAAATTGGTTGATTGATGGACATCGAGCTAAATTATCTCTGGGATATCAAAATAGACCGGTTTTTCAAGCCAATAGTGCCGGAGAATTCGTAAATACAGAAAGTAAAGGAATGTTTGTGCTACAATACCAAATCAACTTTTAGTATTTTCACCATACTATTAGACATTTTGGCTAAAGTTGGCCGTGAAACAGCACGGTCACCTTCATTTGTGGAGACACAAACGAAAAATGTCCAGTAGTCTGTTTTTTCACTTATAATCCGGGTTGTTTATGAACGAAAGGTTACCATTTACGACGGATGTCAATGATTTTGATTACGCTTCAGGGCTACTTTCACTGCAAGGCCAACAACTCTTCCTGCAAATGGAAGTAAAAGACGGCTTTACTGAAGCCCCAAAAACTGATCTGCAGGAAATCACCATACAACTGCATCAATTAGAGAAAGTAGTCTTGAAGAGTAACTTTTTTAGGGTAAAGCTCATCCTGTATAC
This sequence comes from Microscillaceae bacterium, assembly GCA_003483885.1. Taxonomy (GTDB): domain Bacteria; phylum Bacteroidota; class Bacteroidia; order Cytophagales; family Microscillaceae; genus Microscilla. The sequence goes on along the minus strand of DMXI01000331.1, from coordinate 13,063 downwards.
CAACGACTTGAAGGTGGCCAAGCAAGTTCCTGGGTATCAGAATAATGTAATAAAGCTAAAAATCCCTAAAAAACAGGCTATTAATGCCAAAAAGCTCGCCGCTGAACTCCAATTGGGTATATCTGAAATACAACTACGCAATGCCCAGCGTAATCGGACAAACTCATAAATAATGATACCTACTCATAACATTTTACAACCCAAGCTACGTTTATAAACCAAACCTTATACCTGGAAGCCGCGCTGGCTTCCTATACTAACAAAAACTATGATGCGAAAACCTTACCGTATGCTCTTCATGCTACTCCTTTTAGGTAGCCTCACAATGCCTATGCAGTCCTTTGCTCAAAAATGGCGGAACCCCGGTAAATTTCATTTTATGTACAGTGGAACCATTGTAGAGAAAGGGGTTAGAGTTCCCATAAAAATCGGCTTTTACTGGGACAACAATGATGGAAATGTAGCTGGAGAAATTTCTGTCCCCGGTGAAGTAATCCCCTTTAAAGGCAAATACAACAACACGACCAAAGAGATCAACTTTGACGGATATGACTATATGGGTGGCCAAAAACGACCTCGTTATGGTTACTTTTTTGGTAAAAGCGTAGGCGGAAAAATCAATGGCAAGTTTGCCCGTTATCGTGACCCAGGTTTACCCTCAGCTTTTGCTGTGAAACTCACCAAAGTCTATAAAAAATAATCACCAAACCTATTCAAATTCTATTATGAAACAATTTTCCAAAACTCTTTTTATAGCCATCTTTTTAGGTGGCTTTATGCTTTCTTCTCAGTCTTTTGCTCAGGTAACCTGGAAAAAACCGCTTCATTTTTTGTATAAAGGTACAATGACTGGTTATGGTAAAACTATGTATATCACGATGGGATTTTACTGGGACAAAAACGATGGAAATGTAGCTGGAGAGTATTATTATGGAAGTGGCAAAAATGGCACCATCGATTTTGATGGATACTACAATGCCCAAACTAAATCATTGCACTTGAGTGAATGTTTTTTTTCTGAAGATGGACAAAAACGGTACACCAAAAATGTTTTTCAGGGTACAAACAGTAGTGGCTGGTTTAAAGGAAATTTTGAGATTCCCTCAGAGCGAAAAGCCTATAAAATTGCGTTGAAACTAGTCAAAGTATATAAACGCTAACCCCCTCTCAAAAATCTTATCGGAAGCCTGGGCAATTGTTCAGGCTTTTTTTATTTGCTAAAACAAAGAAACATTGTTACTTTTATTAGCAAAAAACATTCATGCAAGGTCAACTTTTTCCTAACAATCCGCCCACTATAAGTTCCCAAAAAACCAAGATTGGGCAGGCTTCAGTAAATTACAGTCAGGCTTCCTCTATACTCACTCCTGGTAAAGGATTTTTATCAAGTTATGATTATAGCCTCAATCCTTATTCAGGGTGCTCTTTTGGCTGCAATTATTGCTACGCGGCTTTTTTTGCATTCTCAAAAGTCAATAAAGACAATTGGGGTTATTGGGTAAAAGTGAAAGACAATGCCTTGCAGCTTTTGGCCAAATGGCGAAAAAAGCCTTTGATAGATAAAACCATTTACTTGAGTAGTGTAACCGATCCTTATCAACCTATAGAGAGCACTTTGCAATTGACCCGCCAAATATTACAAGAACTATTAGATTATCATCAAGTAAAACTAGTAGTGCAAACCCGTAGTTCACTCATTACCAGAGATATAGACTTGCTACAACAATTTAATATGGTACAAGTGAATATGACCATTACTACCGATGATGAAAATGTACGAAAAGCTTTTGAGCCTTTATGTCCATCTAATCCAACTCGCTTAAAAGCCATTATTACTCTACACCAAGCAGGCATCGAGAGTTGCATTACCATGACTCCCTTGTTACCCGTGTCTGACGCACACCAATTTGCTCAGTTGCTCAAAGACACTGGTATTCAAAAATTTATTGTGCAGGATTTTCATATAGAGAAAGGAAAGTTTGTGGCTAATACCCGAGAAGATGCCTTGAAAATGATTGAAAAGATGCAATGGACTTCACAACGTTATGCAGAGACCGTGGAAGTGCTAAAAAAATATTTACCCACCCTCGCAGAGGGCAAGGATGGGTTTTCGGCAGATAAAATTGCCTAAAAAGATCTCTTTTTTGCTTAATCAGTCACTACTACGTCTCGAGCTCTTAGCTGATCAAACAATTGATGGTATCCATCATAAGACTCATCTTCCTTGTTGAGCTTATTATGATGGATATACAAATACTTCAAATGGAGTAATTGCACAATGCGTTCATCATAGGCTTCTAGCTGATTATGAGCCAGATTGATGTCTTCTAATTTTTTCATAGCAATTATTTCTTCAGGAAACACCAACAATTCGTTGTTATTGGCGTGAAATACCGTCAGGTTTTGCAACTTGGCCAAAGATTTAGGAATGCCTAACAGTGAATTGTGGTGCATATACAATTTCTTTAGAGAAATCACATCGCCTAGCTCATTTGGTAAATTATTGATTTTATTAAAAGACAAATACAAGGTGTTTAGCTTACGTAGCTTCACTACCCTTGGAGAAATAGCTCTGAGTTGATTATGTCCTAAATCTAAAGTTTCTAAACGCTTTAAACGATAAAAAACCTCCGGCAAACTCGTTAACTGGTTTTTGTATAATACCAATTCTTTGATTCTACGCAAACGCTTTAGTTTAGGATTAACCTCAGTTAATTGATTTCTAGACAAGTTTAGTTTTCTCAATCGACGAAGCTTACAAATATGATCAGGCAATGCCTCTAGTTGATTATTTATCAGATACAACTCCCTCAAACGTCGGAGCTTGCGCAATTTGATATTATCCAACTGATTCAATTGATTGAAATTGATAGAAAGTTTTCGCATTCTTCTCAATTTTGCCAATTCCTTGGGAAGCTTTTCCAATTGGTTTTTATCCAGAAAAAGCACTCGAAGTCGTTTTAAATTGGTAATAGAAGGAGGCAATTTGGTGAAAGAGCAATTACTAAGGTCGAGTTCTCTAATGTACTTACAGCGCTCAAAGGTAAGTGGTATGGCCTTGTTTGCACTGTTTACCTCTCTTTGTGCCATGATCATTTTTAACATCAGAGGCTTCATCTTTTCACGGATTTCTTCTTTAGAGAGTCCTTGTTTCTTTAATTCTTCTCGTTTTTGCATGTACTCACGCATAAACTTTTTTCCCAACCTCATCTTCTCTCCCATGATGACGTTGGTTTTCATCATCAAAAAACGAAGCTTTTTCAGTTGATTGAGCTTTTTGGGTACCAACGAAATCTGATTTTCTGATAAATCCAGTTTTTGCAGGTTTTTGAAGCGGTAAATCCAATCTGGGATTTTGGTAAGTTGCTGATTCCTTAAACTCAATTGAGTGACTTGCAATGGTGTAGTAGTATTTTTGGCTTCTTCCATTGTCCACCAACGCTTTTTTTCAGTAGACTGGGCCATCAAATTTATTTGACCCAGGTAAGCAATCAACAAGATGCTGAGGCAAATTTTGCTTAAGTTGATCATAAAAGATGTGTTTTACGGGTTGTGGTGATTAAACTAAAATCATTTTGACTTTTACTCATAGGTCTTGACCTATGCTATAGTTACTCCTAAAACCACTTTTTTGTCTCTGAAGTCGCGACGACTTCCCTAAACAAACCGTGATTTGAAAGATAATCAAGGTAAAACCTTGCACTATTGCTCAAGGCCAAGATCAATTTTAGGCGTAAAGTACAAAAAACAACTAAAAACACCTTATACATTACTATCTATTTAGTTTTACAACTAAAACTTTATTTTTGAAACTCAAGTGCACTCACAAATCGTTTGTTGCTCACCCAAGCTCCCCAACAAATAAACACTAGCAATACTCCTAACACTGCAAATGCGCTCTTGGCTCCCCAAAGAGGAATAATAAGAGTAAAAATATACACCAAAAAAAATTGAATTAGCTTGCCAAAAGACATCAGAGTAGCATTCATCCTCCCTATCATTTTATTATCCACGTTTTCCATAATCACGGTAGCCCTGGCCACTCTTCGTCCAGCATTGCCCCACCCCATGAGCATGCTTACGGCTAAGAAAGCCAGCACCCCGATATCTAAAACCAGCAAAATAATTGTCAGAGAATATACACTCACGCTCAAGATTACCAACTCTCTCCCTCTCACTTTCTGGGCCAGTACTGGAATGGTAATACCCGCGATGATGCTACCAATAGCCCAGATCACCTCATGCCAACCATACACTGTGGCATCGGCTTTGAGCACGTCTGATACATAAATAGGGATTAAAAACAAGCCAATAAGCACCGAAATAAAGGGAAGCATGGTAAATACAAAGAAATTGGTGGTATGCTTGTAGGTACGGATAAAAGATATACCTTCCTTTAGGTTTACCCAAGCCGATTTTGTTTGTGTACCTTCTTTGGGAGTTGGTTTATAAGGAATAAGCATAAAGAAAACAGCTCCTAACAAAAACGTAGCAGCATCTATAAGCATCACATTGGTAAATGTGGTATGTTCTACCAGGAATCCTCCAAGACCACCTGCTACCATAAAAGCAATTTGTCCTTGTATCTCAAGTAGTCCGTTGAGCTGTTGGTAGTGTCGTGGTTCAAATATTTCTTGGGTAAAAGCAAAACGGGTAGGAAAATGCATACTGTATATCATACTCCCCATCAAAAACATCGTCACCAGTGAATATACCGAAGGCTGTTCGTTTTGCCACTCCAGCAAAGCAATCACAATAGTGCCAATCAAGCCCACCCATTCGGTGACCACTAATATTTTTTTACGGGAAAATTTGTCGATCAACGTGCCAATATAAAGCAGCATAAGCATTGTAATCAAAGCTGCTGCCATGGTAGTATAACCATATATTTGATCACCATTTGCTTGCTTTACAAACAACCAAGGCACCGCAATCATAGCAATGCCATTACCCACATGGCTTAAAATATTTCCTGCCAATAAAAACCGGGTTTTTCTCAAAGATAATAGCTCTCGCATTTAGTAATAAGTTTAGATAGTGTCGTTTGGTAACATAGGGTATAACACCCTGATGCTCGATTCGGTTTAATCAACTATTTTTCAATTCTTGTGTAGATATTGACAAAAAAAACTTCGCTCCCAAGGTTTAACAAAACCTTAGAAGCGAAGTCATTTCCAAATCTTCAGGTATTTTTAATCGTATCGCTCCATGATAAGGTGTCCGTCTTCATCATAAATTTTCCACTTCCCTACTTCTTGTCCACCTTGGTAGGTGCCTTCTGCCGCCAATACGCCGTTGTGGTGAAACATTCTCCAATATCCATCACGTTTGCCGCCAAAATAGCCTCCCTCCTGTAGCTTGTTGCCATTGTCATAAAAACACGTCCACAAGCCTTCTTTTTTATCGCCTGTAATACTTCCGCTACAGGTAATCTCCGGACCATCGGTTCCCCACAAGCCTTCTTCTCGGCTAAATAACAACTTACCCTTCTCGTTGTACACATTCCAGATTCCGGTTTCTTCGCCTACTTTATAATAACCATCGGCAGCTAATATTCCGTTTTGATGGTAAAACTTCCAATAACCGTGACGCTTGCCATGCAGGTAAGCTCCTTCACGCAATGTTTGGCCATTCTTATACGTACATTTCCAATACCCTTGTTTTAAATCGTCAATCAGACTGCCCGAACAGCTTATCTTTTCCTCATAAGTTTTGCTGTATAGGGGATGATTCATGGGAAAATATAAAACCCATGCAAAGAATAATATTTTTGTCATGGTTGTTGTCTATTTTTGTTTATCCGCTTACTGATTCTCAGAATTTGTCCTCAATTTATTTTTTTTATACTTCAATTAAACAAATATAGTATTTATTTATTTCAAAAATAACGATAGATATACCCCAATTAGATACAAATTTTCTGGAAAAATTTTGATTTTACAGAAAAAGGCAAATAAAAAAAGTACAAAACGGGTTACTTACACCAAAGCTTGGTATAAAATACCATCGTAACAATAAAAACTTACAATACAAACACTATGAAAACATTGAATATATATTTGTTGACTGCTTGCTTTTGGGTATTGACTGCCTGTGGAAGCCAACAAAACAAAAGCAAAGGAGAACGGGCGTCCGTTACCGATACCCGTGAAGAAGGCTCCAACGAAACCAGCAGTAAACAACCCAAGAAACTCCAGGTACTCCCCGTACAAAATATCAAAACGCCTAAACCTCTTGTCAAAAAAAGCCAGAAAATCATTAAAACTGCAGATGTAAGATTTCAGGTAAAAAACTTGTCAAAAAGTATTGCAAAAATCCAGGCAATGATTCGTAAGTACCAAGGATACGTATCTTCAGCCAAACAAGAACGTCAGTATAACCAGATTCTAAGTAATATTGTTATCAGGGTTGAGAGCGATAAATTTGAAGATTTGCTAGATGAAACGCTCAGAGAGGGGATTTATATTGACCACAAAAATGTAAAAGCCAAAGATGTAACCGAAGAATTTGTAGACATCCAAACTCGCCTCAAAACCAAAAGAGCGGTGGAGAAACGCTACCTCGAAATACTGGAAAAAGCCAAAACCATTGAAGAAATTTTAAAAGTAGAAAACCAACTTCGGGTTATTAGAGAGGAGATTGAGGCAAGAGAAGGTCGCTTAAAATTCTTGGTAGATCAAATCAACTACAGTACTATCCAAATGGTGATTTACCAAAAAACTGAGGCTGCGGAAGCGCCTTCTCCCGGCTTTTTAAGCAAAATGGGCAAAGGCTTTAAAGCGGGTTGGCAAGGCATTCTCAGCTTCATTATCAATTTAACCTACGCCTGGCCTTCTTTGTTGGTGATTGGTGGTGGTGCGTTCTTTGGAATTAGGTACTGGCGCAAAAAAATCGCAAGAAAGGTTTAGATAACAAAAATTGCCCTCATAAAACAATAGTCAAATGGCTCTGCAAAAGGTTGTAGGGCCATTTGACTATCTCACATTTTACCTTTATGCTTCTACCAGATTAGAAGAAGTCACAAAATTACCTAAATCTTTATCGTAATTAAATTTACCTTTTTCCAGGGCCTTCTTGTAGCCTTTTACAAAATCAATAAAAGATTTTGCTTCTGGCATACCAGGGCCACCTACTGTTTCCCAATAAAATACCTGTCCCTTCTCCCCTTTCTTGTTAGGAGCCAAGTCAAGGCAAATCAAATTTCCGTTATCATCCTCAGCAAATGGAATCCATTTTTCATCCCACCAAGTAAACTTTACTGGTGCCTTTTCTTTGATATACCAAGGGGTTAGGTGTTCAAACTCTCCCTCAGATTTAAGACTAGTAAGTAAGCGCCAATTATCATAAATCTCGCTGATGCTCAACGCTTTGTATTCAAAAAACACCACACTTTGGTATTCATTAAACAGGGTTAAAAAATCTTTGAAATCTTCAGGTAATTCACACCCTACTTGCGTAGCTAATTTGTTAATTTCCTTTAAGTTAGCTCCTTTTGCTTGGAAGTTGATTAGGTTTTGCCCCACAATTTTGGTTAAGTGGGTGCTGATTTCCTCCCAGTACTTACGAAGTTTTTTCATTCTAATTTTTGGGTTTGTTCCCGGTACTCAATGCTATAAAGCATCGAAACGCCATTTTGTAATCAGCGTTTTGTGAAGGGTTTTAAATAATGCACTTTTTATTCTATAAATTAAGCAAATTTAATGTTTAGTTAAAATTAAGTGTAAGATGTGTAGGTTATTTTAACAAAATGTAGCTTTTGCGTTTAATAATTCTGAATAGATCAAGGTAGTACATTTTATAAGTAATAAAGCTTATATGCAAAACACACTTAATGTGCAATTTTAGTCCCCAATAGTACCATGCAAAACCTCAAAGGTGTCGATTTTTTCGAATTGGAAAACCAGTTTTGGATTGCTGAAAAGAAGCTGAATGTACCACTATATGATTTTCAGTTTTCGCCCTTATTTCAAGTGGCTCGCCCAAGAAACGAAGCATCAAAAATGCTTGTAGCCCGCTTAGGAGCCATTGACCAGTATTCACAGATGTATCAACAATTGGGTGAAATGGGGTTTCAGCTAATCAACAATCCCCTTGAACACCACCTTGCCAGTGAACTGGAACATTGGTACCCCAAAATTCAGGAGCTTACACCAAGAAGCATCGTGTTTGACCAAATACCGACTGTTGCACAAATACTTGAGCACTTCGACTTTCCTATATTTATCAAAGGAAATCGCCAAACCGCCAAACACAACCCTCAATTGGCCATTGCTCATAATTTAACTGCATTACAATTCATTCTGGAAGCGTATCAACAAAATCCTATTTTGCATTGGCAAAAACTTGTGTGTCGCGAATTTATTTCTTTACAAAAGCTTGATTACCAAACTCATCAGACGGTACCCGTTGCATTTGAGTTTCGGACCTTTTGGTGGAGGGGAAAGTTCGCTGGCTCAGGTGCTTATTGGTCGCATTTAGTAGATTACAACTGGAGTCCAGCTCAGCAACTACAAGCTTTGGATATTGCCGCAGAGGCTGCAAAGCGATTACAAGTACCCTTTTTGGTCATAGATTTGGCACTTACTACTCAAGGTGAGTGGATTGTGATTGAATGCAATGATGGGCAAGAAAGTGGGTATGCAGGGGTAAATGCAAACGGCCTTTGGCGTACTATACTCGCTTTAGAAAACTAAAAAAACACAAACATTCAACAGGCTAAGAGCTTAAGCGATGCTTTTTACTAGCATCATGATTCTCTTTATAAAAATATATCAACTCTTTGGCCTTTTCATAATGATCAAAAACTTTTGGGAAAACAAGGGCCACTTTTTTCATAATGTGGTCTTTGGTAACACCACCAGTGTGGGCCGTTACTTCTTTATCTATGATGACTACATGCAACCCTAAGTCGTTTTCTTTGATGTCGAGGATTTCATCATAAGAGAGTTTTACAGGCTTCAGTCCTCCCCCAATTCTTTCCAGGTTATGTGGTGCAATAATAACCCGCGACCTCAACAAAGCGGACCTTTTGTGATGCTTTTGCAAGCTACTGATAATCACCACCGTAAAAATGATTAAATATACAGGAATCCATAAAATCAAAAAAAGTGGTATCGTGAGTGCTAGTACCATTCCTATCACAAAAAAAACCACCAAATGAATAACAATACGGCCAAAAATCCGATGCAATACTTCTTTCATGGCCTTTTGCTTTTTCATTGTATTAGCCCAGCAAACAACGGGTGAATATTTTTGGTCGCTACTCTTTACCAAAAAAGCTTTGCTCGTCTTCTTACTTTTAGCAATCAGTTTTCCATAATTCTTCCAAAATTTTTCCTCAGAATCATCTCGGTCATAAGTTTGCCATAAATTGGAAGCCTTCCATTCTAAGTCAATGTGTTTTTCTTTTTCAAAAATTTTCATAGCAGAATTTTACTAATGAAGTCGCCTCGACTTTTAATAATGAATTACAAACAACTCATTTTGTCCGCTAACTTCGAGATTTTTTATCGCCGTAGCGCTGCTATGACTCAAAAAAATCGCTTCGTTATCGAACAAAAGCAGCTATTTTCAAAAACATCCTAAAAGTCGAGATGACTTCAATCACTTAATGATCTGTGACCCTTCATTTTACTGTTTTCCCAATAGAAATAAATTTGTTGTAATGCTTTATCAAAATCCTTTAAGGCGTAAGGAATCACTAGAGCCTCGTAGTGTCCATAGCAAGCATTGGAGTTATCGTCGCACATAAGGCAAATACCTAAATCATGTCTTCTGATATCTACCAGTTGATCATAATATACACAATCAGGTCTTGACATGGGGTTGATACCCGAAATTTGTTCAGGAGAAATTTTAACTGCGGTATTTAAAAAGTTTGTTTTTGCCTGGATTCGCCCTAAAAACAACACCAGGCAAGGCAATATAATCAATACATTGCCAATCTTTAAGGTTTCTATAATCTCGCTTAACAACAAATGCGCTGAAACTCCACTAAAAATCAATATCAGGTTCGAGCACAATGCTAGCGTTACCCATATAGTTAACATCTGGCGAACATTGTTTTGAAAAATCTGTCGCCACAGTAAACGTTTTTTCTGGTTATCCATCTCAAAAGTAGTACAGGATCCTTGGGTCGATGTTGGTTTTTGATAGCGCACCTGTAGTTTTTTACTATGCGCAATCAAAGCTTCATATTTTTCCCAAAAAAGTGCTTGACGTTCAACCACTCCTGCTTGAGATAATCCAGAAGGACGCTCCATCAATTGATGCCACATTTTCTGGTTTTTTGCCTCGAGCATATCTTGGGTATTCATAGGCTAGGAATCTTTACAGAGGTGATGTTAAGCAGTAATACTGATTGTTGTAAGCTAGATGTTGTTCTAGCAGTGCACAAACCAGCGTATAATTACACAAGGCTCCTGGCAACAATATAGACTCTCGGTCTTCTTGAATACGTCCTCGGGGTTTGAGACAAATCTGTAAACCCATAGGGCTTTTTCTAACATCCGCAATTTCACTATATTTTATGCTCAAATGATCTAACCCAGCTCCTTCTCGCATAATACCCAATCGGTCTATAATCAATTGCATATCAGCCAATGGTCGACAAATGACCCAATAATGATAGGCAATACCCGCAATAAAAAACAGCAACAACATCGCGCTGATACTGAGCAGTTGATAAGAGTTTTCATCTTTATTAACCACGCTAAAAAAAATGCTCATAGCTACCCAAGCCACTGTAAATGCCTTGGCAATTGGCCAAACCTGATAGGCCCACAATTTTTTGAGAAAAGGAGTGCGTTGATTGGGGTCTATGGTAAATAGTTGAGGAGAAGAAATCATCTGAGGTTGTAAAGCATTCTCTTGATACATACTGGCCTCGATAATCAGGTGTTTCTTGCGCTTTTTCTGGGAATCTTGGATAGCCGCTTCATAATCTTGCCAAAAAGCCTCTCGCAATAAACCATCTTCAGACATCGGAAATGCCTCCCAAAGATTGTGGCGTCCTGGCGGGCTATCAGGCTGTGTGGTGAATGGCTTTTGGTTCATGTTACTCGTTAGTGTTCAGTGATTTTATTGAAAGAAATATAAGTATTATTTATTAAAATGAGAAGCATTCACCAAAGTAGTTATCAATAAAAATACTCAACTCAAAATTTAATATTGAATTAAGCACAAATACTAGCATTCCAATCTATTAGGCAACAAAAGAAGTCCAAGGTTTTTATCCAGAAAGATTTAGATTTGCAGTCTTAAAACAGATTTCATATGAATATTCATCAATATATTTTTCTTTTCTTACTCTTTTTATCAGGAATTACTTTGGTTTCTTGTGGTTCGGGCAATTCATCAGAAACAGGCTCTAAAACTCGTTATGAGGTAGAATCTGGTGAGGTAAGCTACCGTTTAGATGGCATGCAACAAGGTTACGAAACCTTATACTTTGACCAATGGGGGGCTCGTGAGGCTCGTTATACCAAGGCTACGTTGAGGCTCGGTACTGGAATGGAACGTAAGATAGATCGCCTGATCATGACCGATAAGGAGTGGATATATACCATTGATTTTTTAGAAAAAACTGGTACTAAAACCCGCAATCCGGCCTATGATAAAAAACAAGCGGAAACCAGCATGGATGTACGCGATTTAAGCCGAATAAATGCCCAAAAACTGTATAAATTGGGTGGCCAAAAAGCGGGGCAAGACCAAGTTGCAGACCTTCCTTGTGAAGTGTGGGAAGTAAAGCGACTAGCTGCTAAGTTTTGGGTATGGAAGCAACTGGTGCTGAAACGCGAACCCAAAATAAAAACGGAACGAACCATTATTAGAGAGGCCGTACGGGTAAGCACGGGTAAACCTATCCCAAGCGATAAATTTGCTTTGCCTAAGGACATCAAAATCCAGGATTTGAGCACAGAAGGGTTGAGAAACTAGTCTTTTTTATTGTTGCATTGTTTCGCTTCGCTTATTGTTGCAGTGTTCTATTGCTACATTGCTACGCTGCGCTTATTGTTTCATTGTTAAATGGTTTCGCGATGCGTCACAGAATTCTCTATTTTGCAAATATGATAGCCAATTATGAATTGATGAATTATATCCGCTTCGCGCCCTCTTGTTCCCTTATCCTTTTTCCGCTTTGCGCCAACTTTTCATTTTTCACTTTTAGTTTTTCATTTAAAAATGGAATACCTGCGACCACTGATAGAACTATTCAGCTACCACGCCAATGCCGACAACGCAAGTGCTATGCAAAAGTATATGCGTGATCATTTTGTATTTTATGGGATTAAGGCTCCTCGCAGAAAGGCTACTACCAAACTTTTTATCAAACAATTTGGCCTTCCACCTGCTGAAAAGGGTTTTGAGTTTATTCAAGCTACCTGGAAACATCCTCAACGGGAAATGCAATATTTTGGGATGGAAACTATTGAAAAACTTGTTAAAAAGCTTCCCCAAGAAGCATTTCAACAAATTATTGAACACACCACCACCCACAAAAGCTGGTGGGACACCGTAGATTTTGTGGCATCACATTTGGCTGGCAAATTTTTTAAAGCTTATCCCGATCAAATAGCGACTGTGACTACCCAGTGGATGGCCAGTGATCATATGTGGTTACAAAGGGTTTGCTTATTGTTTCAGCTCAATTATAAGAATCAAACCGATAAAGATTTACTCTTTGGTTTTGCCAAGTCATTGAATAAGTCAGAGGAGTTTTTTATCCAGAAAGCCATCGGGTGGGCCTTGCGGCAATATGCTAAAACTGCCCCAGACGACGTTCGACAATTTGTAGCCGAAGTACCATTGGCTAAGCTGAGCAAAAAAGAAGCTTTGAAGCATTTGCAGTAATCATCTTTATTGCATCTGAAGATTTCGGCTCCCAATTATCTAAAAAAGTGTTATTTAAGGAACAAATGCTATGGAAAAACAGTATTTTTATTAACTTCATTTTGGTAAATGATGCAATATTCCTTCATCATTGCCTAATACGATATAAACATGAAAACTTATTAATCAAGTGGATAGGCTCCCTAGACTCATTGATTATAAAATTATT
>DMXI01000263.1 GCA_003483885.1 Microscillaceae bacterium | reverse complement strand
CCAAGTAACATAAACCACAACTTTGAAGACAAACAATTAGAATCAATCAAAGGTGGCTCTTATCTCAAGGAAGTTACAGAAGGAGAAAAAAAAGTAAGTGCGAAACAAGGTTCTTCGTTGGCAGGTTTGATTTTAGATGGTAAATACTCCTGGAATGCTGAGTTTGACGGAAAAGCCATTTCTACTAATAATAAGAAAATCGTAGAGCTTGCTGATGATATTAAACTCATCCTGCTATCGCCTGATGATGAAAAATTAGAACGTTTGCAAAAAACGTGGAAAAAGGAGTTACGAAAAAAAGGGTATTTGAAAAATCTTCCCAATAACGTTTTTTTTGATGATGCTTTTGAGTTTATGACAGCGAAGCAAAAATCAAAGCCAGTATTGAAAGAAAAAAAAGTTTCTGGCAGTAGAATACCAGATGTTAAAACGCTGCTGCAAAGTAAGTTTACAGAGGATACAACCTCTGCCAATGGTAGTTCCGTCGCCTTTATCATTGAATGTAGCGGTAAGCGATTGCTGTTTCTGGGAGATGCACACCCAAACATTATTGTTCAAAACATCAAAGAAGTATATCCAGAGGAGTCACTTCCCATTCAATTTGACCTGATCAAAATATCCCATCATGGTAGTTGGGCTAACAACAGCCCTGATTTATTCAAAACAATAAATTCCAAGGTAAATATTTTCTCAACTGATGGAGAAAAACATGGGCATCCTGATGAGGAATCGTTAGCAGTATTGATTTCCAGCAAAACAGATGAGACCCGCAAATTATATTTTAATTACCCAGTGGCAAATGCTAAAGCATTTGATGTAGACAGTCTAACGAAAAAATACAACTACGAAATTATTCAAGGTGATGGCAAAACACCTTTGAAAATAATACTTTAACCTGATGACGAACAATATACTAAGTCCTCAACAGTTAGAGGATGCTTCTGTACGAATTCTATGTGGAGATGAACAAGGAACAGGATTCTTTGTAGGTAAAGGAATCATTTTAACAGCTTATCATGTTGTGGTAGATTGCTTTGAAGAGGGGGCTGATATAGTGCTAAACAATACTACATACAACAAAAAAGATGTAATAGATTATGATCAAAGATTGGATTTATGCCTAATACAAACGAGTGATGCAACAGATATTGCTTTGCCTTTAATATCAGCCAATATTAGCTATAAACAAAACTGTTTAACTTATGGTTATCCTTATTCAGGAGAGGCTAAAGGAGGAAGTACTGAAGGTAAAGTTGATAAAATAAGTATTGACACTCATTGGGGATTTTCATTCAATAGCGAACAAGTTAGTGAAGATATTGATTATTCAGGTCTGTCAGGAGGCGCAGTTGTTTCAAACCATCAAGTTGTAGGCATTGTACTTTTGCAAATAAATAGTTCAATAGCGGCTATTAGCATTGAAAAAGCTCAAGATTTCTTGATCAAAAATAGCATTACTGTTGCTAAAGAAGAAAGCCTTAATGAGATACCAAAGCAGTTAAAAAACGATGTGGAATCGTCAACTCCAAACTACACTGTTTTTCAGAAATTAACTGAAGCTTTGGAAACACAAACAGGTTGGTTTTTGTGCTTTGGTTCACCCGGTTCAGGTAAAACAACATTTGCAGCTGCATACAATCCTGATACTGAAAATATTAAAATTTGTGGGCGTTATTTTACCAAGATTCCACAAGACAAAACACCACTCTCCATCAGAACTTCCGAAAGAAATCTGATTTCTTGGGTTGAAACTACATTCAGTGAAAATACTGGCAAGCAGGTGTCCCAGGAAGAAGATTATGGCAAAAGGTTAGAGAGAGTAACACTTCTTTTGAATGGTTTGGCGAACCATCATAAGGGCGTTCAATGTGTGTTATTGATTGATGGCTTGGACGAGGTAAAAAAATTAGATAGTTTTTTGGGAGTTTTTCCTGAAAACCTGCCAGATAACCTTTCCATTGTTCTTTCCTGCACTTCACAAGACATTCTACCAACTCGTACCAAAGCCCTTATCGATGAAAGTAGTGTTATTGAAGTAAGTCCCTTGGATATCGGGCAATGTGAAGCATTTCTTCAGCGAGAATTGCTTGAAAAAGAAATCAGTACAGAAAATATTCAAGCTATTGCAAGAAAGTCGGAAGGACATCCTCTATATTTAAGGTACCTGATTAATTATTTGCTGTTGACTGATATAACTGCTGATAAAGTTGAGGATTGGGTAGAAACCATACCAGTCATTGGTGGAGAAATCAGTAAATATTATGAAAGCTTGTGGGATAAATTCTTTAAGGAAGAAACAAAATTGTGGATTGTTTTAATTTTATCCCAAGTCAGACAGCCCATCAATCAAGAGGTGCTGTTAAAAATGCTCCCTCCGAATTATAAATTACGCTTTTCTTCTCATTTTGACTCTATTAGATATTTATTAAAAGAGAGTATTAAACTAGAGCTCTATCACGCATCTTTTAAGGATTTCATCTCTAATAAGGTGTCTTATTCCATTCCTTTAGCAAATGATGAAATAATCAAATATTGTGACCAATCACTGGATGAGCAATATTCATTGGAAAATAGGTTACATCATCACACATTAAGTTCATCTCCAGAAAAATCATTGGAAATATGTAATCAAGATTGGGCAGACAATGTTGCACAAAATCATGTAAACCCTGACTTGGTAACGCAGGATATAAGAAGCGTGATTAATATAGCAGTGGAAAAAAGAGGCACTACCGAATTAATCAGACTTTTGTTATTACTCCAAAGAATCGAGTTTAGGTATGATAGCGTTTTTGCTGAACACGCTTTTGACTTAGCTGAGGCTCTTATAGCATTGGGAGAATATGGGGCTGCAATGAAGTACTTGGTAAGGGACAATACGCTATTGGTTAGCGAAGGAGATGCTATTTATTTTTTACAGTTGTTGTATGAAAATAATGCAAAAAGCGCAGGGGATAAACTTTTTAACGCTTTAGATGCTAAATATCGTCTGTATTTAAAGGATGAGTTTAGGAAATTTGGAAAAGACATTAGCCTTGAACCTATTATTAATCAAGTTAGGTCATTAAGTCTATTTATGTTTTCAGGTGAACAAGATGCTTCTTTTGAAATACGTCATATCTTGTCAAGACTGAAAGAGTATCAAGGTGCAGCAGAAAAAGACAATAATCAGGATATATATGACGCATTCTATAATACTCGTGAATTTTCATCATCCTGGTTTTCAGCCTATATATTGAGAATGGCTAATGACTTGCCGTATGCCAAAGATGCGCCAAAAGATATTATTGATAAAAAATGGGCAAGAGTAAGTGCTTTCATAATCAACTACTTTAAGCAATTTAACTACTATTCTGTTCACCAAGCAAAAAAGGGGGATAAGTATTTGAAAGTTATTGCAGATATAGAGTGGCTAATAGAAAATTATGGATATGAGAATGATACTTATACCTGTTCTATAATAATAGAAGCCCTGATAGAAGATAGCAAGAATATAAAAGTTGTGGAAAATGTTATCAATATTTATTTAACCACTGAGGCTGACAAACCTCTCAATCTAAGAGAGAAAAATGGGGTAGATTTCAACACCACAGCAGTTCGTTCTTTTTACTTTTATCAAAAGTGCGTCGGCTATACTCAGCTTGAGAAACAAATATCAACGTTACCTAACAAGGTATTAAGGAGTGAAGATTGGGAAAACTATTTTCGTGAATTAATAAAATGCTTGGCTAGGTTACATGGTAAACTGGCTCGCTCAAAGGCTGAAGGAATCCAAACCTCTGTATTGGGAAAATATTTGGATGCCATTGTTGCCTTGTTGGACTTTAAATTGATAGAAAGAGCACATTGGAAAAGAAGTTACCATTTACCTGAATCAATAGTACCATTTATCTATGAGCATGTAGTTCAATTATATATTGATTTCTTTCCTGACTCGGTTGATAACTTTATTAGCAACATAAAGGATACTAATCACCCTCAACTTGGAATATATACTGAGGGATACAGAAAAGCCCTAGCCTCAATTATTCGAAAGTTGATTAAAGGATATAAAAAAGGAAAACAAACCATCTTGCTTATAGGAGTTTTAGAAAATCACATAGTTAGCCAGGTTCAGAATAGATGGGAGCGTACCCCTGAGTTATTAAATGTGGTGCAGTTTTATGGTTTGGTTGACTTACCCAGCAAGGCGAAAGCCACATTTGCAAAAATGCTGGATACCTCAATGGGACCTACCTGGTACAAAGAAGCCCAATTTCAGCTTATAAATACCAATCTTCAGTTGAAAGGTAGCGAAAAGCATGCTGCTCAATTTGCCGCCTTGCTCGATTATGCTTCTGGCGAAATGACATTTCAGCGGTACATCCGACATAACAAAGAAAGCTTTATTGAAGAACTGGCACAAAAAGGAAAACTAACATTGGCAATTGAATATCTCAAATTTGAGACGATGCCTCCAGTGGATGTACTTATCCAAAATGCTGAACATTTTACAGTAGATAGTATAGCACCAGGTCAAGGAAATGCACAAGGAGCAAATAACCTAGCTATAGAATCTGGTGTATTAAACATTTTGAAACATATACCAAATATAAATCCATTGATTAGGGTTGCCTTGTGCAGTATTTTTACCATTAATGATGAGACATTCAGGTATGTGGATGGTTACGCTACTGAAATGGCAAAAGCCATTAACGAAATAGATGATTTCAAATACCAACGTTTGGTGGTCTTTATTTTCTATTTCGTTAATGGCTTTTGCCATTTCAGTAGCGTAACCATCCACATACCTGAATGTCTCAT
>DMXI01000320.1 GCA_003483885.1 Microscillaceae bacterium | reverse complement strand
CACAGTTAGATGAAGGGCCTCATGATTGTCCAAAAGTATGATCAGAAATTGATTTTGAAAGGTTTGAAGAAAGTCTATTAGGCTTCTAAAAAAAGGCGAAGAGGAGGGTTATCCTCTTTTTTTGAGGATAAGTCTGCAAGCAAAATCTTTTAGGATTCTAAAGTCACAGTAAAGTTAGTCTTATTTACCTGCTAGTTATGCATACAACTTTGTGTGGGGCAAAAATTGTCAGAATTTTCACCTGTCTTTCATTGCTTCTTTGACATCAATGATAATTGTAAAATATTCTCATTTTTATAGGTTTAAATTAACTTTATCAAGAAAAGTTTAGTTTGCAAAAACCACCCGTTTATCAAAACTCCTCTTTTTTATAGTTTTTGCAAATGGCGATTTATTGAACTGAGGAGTTTTTCAAACAATACAACATTATCAAATAATAATTTTTGTGATTTTCAGAAGAAAAGCTGTAGTTTTGTGAAGTGGTGAAAACAAGCAAAAAAATAAAAGCGCTTTTTTTGTTAGTCATTATGGGTTTTATGATGATTCATAATGCCTTGCCTCACACCCATCATGAGCATCCTCCTACAACTCAACAAGAAGCTCACAATCATTATCATCATTCTTCTGACCAAGCACATCATCATCACCACGATACAGAGACAGAGGCTTCTGCTAGTCTTTTGTTGAATTTATTTCTTAATACTCATGTTCATTTTCCGCATACAAGCGAACATCCTGTAATTACTTCCGAATCCTCATTAGTAGTAAAGCAAAAAGTAAAACCAACCGTTGGTATTTATTCCCCTTTGACTCACAAATATGCGGTAAAATATTTTTTTCAAAGTCAGGAAGATATTCAACCTGAAACATTCCCTGTACGCGTCCTTTTACAAAGCCATACCCTCAGGGGGCCTCCTTGTAAGTTCTCATCCTAAATTTATTCCTAGATTTTTATCTGATACGTGCGATCAATTGAGCGGGTAAGTTGCTGTATAGACAGTTTATGTACCTGATCACTTGACCCTGTGTATATTTCAGATAAAACCCCTCTTATTTTATTTATTTAATATTTTATAAAAAGAAATTATGAGAATTACACATATTTTAATGGCCATTATCCTTGTATTCACTGTGGCTTGTAGTGGAAGTAATAAAAATAGTGATCATGGAGAGGGCACCGAAGCCCATAAGCACGGAGATGGTGACAAAGGACACTCTCACGACGAAAACGCTGAACATAAACAAGAAGAATTTGAAGTGAATGCTGATAGTACTAAAGTGGTAAAAGATAGTTCAAAAACTACCAAAGGTTCTTCCAAATCATCACATACTCACCAAAACGGAACAAAGCATCATGACCACTAAAAATAACTGGTGGCAGTGTGTTACGATGTCTGTTTGTTTGATATTGGTCGTTATTTCCTGCCAAACGGTGGGGGAAAACGGCCATTCCCACAACAACACCAATGGGCATGGTCATTCCCACGCTGGGGATGAGTTTCCTACAATAGATACCACCATCTGGACCAAGAAAACCGAATTGTTTGTAGAGTTCCCTGCATTAGTTGCAGGGCAAGTGAGTCGTTTTGCAGCTCACTTTACGATACTGAGCCAGCACCAGCCAGTAAAGGCTGGTACAGTGACAGTAAGCCTTATCAAAGGTGCCAACGGAATACGTCAAACAGCGAAATCCCCAAGCTCCCCAGGTATTTTCACTCCTTCGTTAAGGCCCAAAGAAGCAGGAGAGTATCAGTTGGTTTTTAACCTCCAAACCTCCACATATACTGACAAAATTGTGGTTGGTAAGGTGAAAGTATATCCCACAACAAAGGCGGCTAAATTAGCGCTGCAAAACCAAAAGGAAGAAGGCAATGATATTAGTTTTTTGAAAGAGCAAGCCTGGAAAACTGAATTCCAAACTGCCCCAGTATTGTTGGACAAAGTGTATGAGACGATTGCTACTTCAGGGATTTGGCGAGCGGCTCCTTCTAGTTTTCAAACCCTGGTAGCCACTACTTCTGGCCGGGTGAGTTATAGCCAGTCAAACCTGTTGGAAGGCAGCAAAGTGTCACAAGGACAAATAGTAATGACCCTGAGTAGCACTGGATTGAGCAATAACAATCAAGCAGCCGAAATTCAAAAAGCTAAGATTGATTTTGAACAAGCCAAAATGGCTTATACCCGAAACCAAGGTTTATACAAAAACCAAGTGATCGCAAAAGCTGATTTGGAACTAGTAGAGAAGCAATACCTGCTTGCCAAAACTAATTACGAAACCCTCAGTGCAGGTTATTCGGCTTATGGCAAGTCTGTAATGGTACCCTATAATGGTTTTATCAAATCGGTGTCAGTAGATAATGGTGATTTTGTAGCCCAAGGAGATGCCTTGATTACCATTGCCAGTCATCAGTCTCGTTTGCTTGAGGTTCAGGTATCTTCCGAGTACACCAACCTCTTACAAAAAATAGAGAATGTTTGGTTTCGACCAAGAATAAATGGCTGGTCTCACATGCAAAAAAGCGGAGGGCATGTACTCTCAATAGGCAGAGAAGTGACCCCCGAACAACCCATGCTTTCTGTATTTGTTCAAATCAATGAGGCGGTAGGTATGCCCGAAGGAAGCTTTAGTGAAGTACAACTGGCCGTAGGTAATCCAATAAAAACTCCTGTGATACCAGAATCAGCTTTACTCGAGGATTACGGTCGCTATTCGGTCATTGTACAAAAGTCAGGAGAGCGTTTTGAACGGAGAGATGTTGTACTTGGGAAGAGAAACGGTAGGCAAGTAGCCATTCTAAAGGGCTTATCCCCAGGAGAAGTGATCGTTTCCAAAGGGGCTTATCAGGTTAAAATGGCCTCAATGTCTGGACAAGCTCCTGCTCATGGTCATGTGCATTAAAAGATTCAAACATTTGAAATAAATGCTCAATCAAATATTATCTACCGCACTAAAAAATCGACTTTTAGTGCTTTTAGGAGCAGTGTTATTAAGCATCACAGGTTTCTATTTGGCCAGAAACATGAATGTGGACGTATTTCCTGACTTGACTGCTCCTACCGTGACGATTTTGACCGAAGCCCACAACCTGGAATCAGAAGAGGTAGAAAGACTGGTTACTTACAAGCTAGAAACGGCCTTGAATGGTTCGCCTAATGTACGTAGAATCCGTTCTGCTTCCTCAGCAGGAGTTTCTATTGTATGGGTGGAGTTTGAATGGGGTACCGATATTTACCGTGCCCGACAAATTGTGAGTGAACGTATTCCAAGAGTGCAGAACGCTTTGCCTTCGGGAGTAGGTACGCCTACTATGGCACCTATTTCTTCCATTATGGGGGAAGTCATGCTGCTTGGAGTAAGATCGGATAGTTTGTCACCAATGGCATTGCGTACTTTGGCCGACTGGGTCATCCGTCCTCGGATCAAATCTATTGGAGGCATAGCCAATGTCATTGTAATTGGAGGAGAATACAAGCAATATCAGATACTCGCTCATCCAAAGAAGCTCAAACATTATCAAATAAGTTTAAGTGAATTACTGGAACGAGTTCAGAAAAGCAATGTCAATGCTTCGGGAGGAGCAATGCAAGCCTATAGCAATCGTTATTTGATCAAAGGTAATGGAAGAGCTTATGCAATAGACCAACTCCAGGAAGCAGTGCTAAAACAAGTAGCTGGACAAACGATCAAAGTAAAAGATGTGGCGGAAGTTGTGATTGGTGCTTCTGATAAAATCGGGGATGGTTCTCTGAATGCAGCACCTGCCGTAATCTTGACGATCTCCAAACAACCTGCCGTCAATACTTTAAAACTAACGTGTAAGTTAGATGAAGCCATTGCTGATTTAAAGAAAACCCTGCCTGCTGGTGTGGAAATAAACAATCGTATCTTTCGCCAGGCTAATTTCATTGAGGCTTCGATTCAAAACCTCAACCAGACCTTATTGGAAGGGGCTTTTTTTGTGGTGGTTGTGCTGTTTATTTTTTTGTTCAACTGGCGAACTACCTTTATTTCTTTACTGGCTATCCCTTTATCATTGCTTACCTCAGTCATTGTCCTTCATTTATTGGGTTATACTATCAACACGATGAGTTTAGGAGGGATGGCCATTGCCATTGGAGCGTTGGTAGATGATGCCATTATTGATGTAGAAAATGTGTTTCGTCGTTTACGGGAAAATATATTACAATCACCTGAAAAACGTCAGTCAGTACTTAAGGTGGTGAAAGAAGCCTCTATTGAAATCCGAAGTTCGATAATTATTGCAACCTTCATTATTATCGTTGCCTTTGTCCCATTATTTTTTCTGGGTGGCATGGAAGGTCGTTTATTGCAACCTCTAGGTATTGCTTTTATTACCTCCGTGCTTACTTCTTTACTGGTTTCGATCACTGTAACTCCAGTGTTGAGTTCTTATTTGCTCAAAAGCGAAAAAATGCTTGTTCGTCAAGCGGAAGGAACCCGTCTGGAACAATGGCTACAAAAACAATATGCGCGAGTTTTGCACTATGTGCTTCGCATTCCTCGCCTCTTGATTGGACTGGTTTTCATTACTTTTGCGGTCAGTATCACAATGTTTACTCAACTAGGGCGCAGTTTTCTACCCGAATTTAATGAGGGGTCACTCGTCATTAGTGCCGTAGGGATACCAGGAATGTCACTGGAAGAAAGTAATAAAAGTGGGCGTTTGATTGAAAAGCTTTTGCTAGAACTGCCCGAAGTACAGGTAGTGACCCGAAGAACTGGAAGGGCTGAGCTGGACGAACATGCCCAAGGTATTAATGTGGCTGAAATTGATGTGCCCTTTGTATTAAAAGGTAAAAGCAAAGAAGCATTTTTTGAAGAAGTACGCAATAAATTGAGTGTTGTACCAGGGATTAATATTACGCTGGGGCAACCCATTGCCCACCGCATAGACCATATGCTTTCAGGTACGCGTGCTAACATTGCCATTAAAATTTTTGGCAGTGAGCTTCCTCGCTTGTTTGAATTGGGCAAAAGAGTGGAAAGTACTATCAAAAACATTACAGGCATTGCCGATGTATCAGTAGAGCAGCAAATCGAGGTGCCACAAATTAGAATTACCCCAAAAATGCAAGTACTGGCCGCTTATGGAATGACGGTAGGGGATTTGATGGAACAGGTAGAAATTGCTTTTGCCGGAGAAAAGGCGGGAGAAATATATGAAGGTCAGCAATATTTCGATCTGATTGTGAGATTTGATAAAAAGCATCGGCAAGACATTCCTGCGATCCGTTCAGCTCTGATGAGTTTACCCAATGGAGGACAAGTGCCCTTGACTCGACTTGCCAGAATAGGTTCAGTCAGTACTCCTAATACCATCAGCAGAGAAAACGTACAACGAAAAATTGTAGTGGCGGCCAATGTACAAGGCCGCGATTTGAGAGGGGTGGTGACAGACATTCAAAAAAACGTAGGCTCAAATATTCAATTGCCAGAAGGCTATAGCATAGAATACGGAGGACAATTTGAAAGTGAAACCAGGGCCTCTCAGCTTTTAATGATCACCGCTTTGATTGCCATTTTGATGATATTTTTATTACTCTACTTTGAGTTTCGTAATGTAAAGCTGGCCTTTATTGTACTCATCAACTTGCCTTTGGCGCTGATTGGAGGAATATTCATTGTCTACTTTACTTCGGGTATTATCAGTATTGCTGCTACTATTGGCTTCATTAGTTTATTTGGCATTGCCACCCGCAATGGCATCTTGCTGGTATCTCGTTATGAAGATTTAAAACAGCAAGAAGGGCTTAGTGGAGTTGATCTTTTGAAAGCTGGAGCACTCGATAGGCTCACCCCAATACTAATGACTGCTTTTACCACTGGGCTGGCGCTTATTCCTCTGGCCTTGAAAGGAGAACAGGCAGGCAATGAAATTCAAAGCCCAATGGCGGTAGTGATTTTGGGTGGCTTGCTTTCAGCTACTTTGTTAAATCTGATTGTAATTCCTTGTGTGTATAAATTGCTGACAATCAGTGATGATTGATCAGGTGATTTTGTTTCACTAAAAATAGTTTTTAACGGCTCATCAATACTCTGATGGGCCGTTTTTGTTACAGAAGTCTGATTAAATCTTTGATTCAATAGATCAAGGGAAGTTTGAAAAAAACACCCGTTTATCAGAACTTCTGTCTTTTGCAGTTTTTGCAAATGCTTGGCTATCGATTGGAGGAGTTTCTTGTATTCGTCACAACTAGAAACCAAACTCATCGAGATCTTTTAGCAAAGCAAAAATCTTCTTTTTTGAAATATGATGTAATATTTTTTTTACGCATAGATCATTATGTTTAGAGTACATCATCCATTTATTAAGATTATGCTTGCAAAAACACAAGCCTCCAGCACTGACCAACAAGTAGAAGCTACTACACGAAAACAGCCATCACAACAAAAAAACAAGCAATTTCAAAGTTCCTATAAAACACCCAAGGGTAAACTAGACCCAATTCAGACAAAACAAGGTAGAAAACCACCTATTCAAGCGAAACAAAAGTCCATACAACGGAGTAGAAAACCACCTATTCAGGCGAAACAAAAGTCCATACAACGAAATAGCGACACCAATGTACAAGGAATAGATGCTCCCAAGGTGGACTATGCCAAGGAAAAATACAATGTAGATATCAGTAATTACAAATTAATTCAAAACTCATCCTTTCCTGGAAGTATAGGAGCAAATGGCACTCATACAAATACTTCTCAAGGAGGTGGAGAGATTCACCTAAGTCCTGGTGCCAGTCCTGCTATCCAGTTACACGAAGAGGGGCACGCACTCGACAACGCAATCCATGGCATACCAAAAGCTGATGCTAA
This sequence comes from Microscillaceae bacterium, assembly GCA_003483885.1. Classification (GTDB taxonomy): domain Bacteria; phylum Bacteroidota; class Bacteroidia; order Cytophagales; family Microscillaceae; genus Microscilla. The sequence continues at coordinate 3,166 of DMXI01000320.1, read as the reverse complement.
GATAAAAGGGCAAGCGATAAGCACTGATGCTTCAAGAGAAAAAGCCGCCGATAAATATGGGGAAGAGTTAGCTAAGGTGCCCATACAAAATAAAAGTAATGAAACAAAGCGCACGAAGGAAAGTCAGGAATCACCCACCCAAAAGCCAGAAAACCACGACAATCAAAATACTTTTAATACCAGTGTGCCTTCTGTGCTCCAACTAAGTGATGATAAAGAGGATAGAATGACGTTTGGTTATTATGGTAGGGATGGGAAACGTAAAAGCGCAAAAGTGGTCACGATGGAAGAGTTTGGAGATCATAATCGAATTCATAATGTTGATCCTGACAAAATCCAAGAAAGTTTGGCAGAGGATTTAGAAATCATGGGTATAGATAGTCGGAATTCTGAAGAGGGAGGAGATATAAACAAGAAAACAGGTATATGGAGGCCTTCCGAAGCAGAAGGCACTGCTCGTCCAGAAGATGCCTTGCTTTATCAACCTGTCCGAAAAGCATATCATAAAGCGCACAATGTGTTCCTTTACCTGCACAAATATCATATGAACAATGAAACAGAACAATCAATTCACTCATTTATGGAGAGGTTCGGGATAATAGGGGATGGTATTAAAAAAGCAGGAAAAGAATACAAAGCCAAAGTCAGAGACTTTACAAGTGAGAGTGAAATAGGTACCTTAAGAAATGAATACATAGCAGAGATGCAACAGGCAGAACAGGTTGTATTAAATCTTCAGAATGACATGCTTATTTTTGTGAAAAACAATAACCCTTTGTTTGATAGAATAAATTCGAGTGATGAAGATATTATTAATAATGCTGAAGACAAAGGGAAACATATTTGGCGTGAACAATGGCATGGAGCCGTTATGGCAGTAAACGAAATTCTTACTGAGGAATGGGATATAGCAAAACCTGAGATAGAGGCTTGGGCACAAAATAAGAAGGATGAGGGTGAACAATACATGCGGAAAGGATATAATTATAAACTGGATTATATAGGTAGTTTGGCTAAAGGTTACAAGAGTGCCGCAAAACAATATTTGCATTTTCACCCAGAAAAATTTGATGTAGATTCCGCACTCATAGCACCACATTTAGCGTTGTATGTGATTTTGCATGAAGATCAAAAGGTAGATCGGGGAAGCGTAAAATCAAAAGGAATAGAGCCTTTAGAAGATTTTGAGAAGAAGACTTGGGGAAAATTACAACAGATCGCTGGAATCGACCTGGATGATCCTTTTGAGGTGTTTATAAGAACAGATGGGATGCAAGAAATTATAGGGCTTCAAGGAGATCAAAAACGTGCCCAATTAATGGATAGTGCTAGTGCTCGTTATCAAATAATCAAAGACCGAGTTTGGCATTTGAGGATCAATCAAGGAAAGAAGTATTCAGATATGTTTTATAAAATATTTAGCGATGTATTTGACGGTGGTAAAGATTTTAAGGATCACAATGAAGAGGGTGGTATTAACATAAACGAGATTGGAGCTTATTTAAATCTTTATGAAGCGATGGAAGTCAAATTGACAGAAATTGAGCATCAAGCAGCGCAAGAGGGGGAAGATATGAGTATGTCAGAGGAGGCTGAAGATTACGATATAAGTGAAGACAGGGATGATGAATATTACACTGTTGGGGATGGATTTCAAGAAAATAGTGAAAGATGGATATTAGATGCCTACAGAGACAGCCGAAATAACCCTACTTCGTTGAGTGAATTGGGACATATGTTAATGAATAATTATGTGAATGTAGATAATCGTATGCAAAAAATTTATAACAATTACCTTTTGTTAATACACGAAGCACTTACTGAAGAGGATATTCGTGAATGGTTTGGTAAGGAGCTTGAAAGAATTGAAACATTTATTCAACAAAATGCCTTTCTTTAAAATAATGGATAATGTTTCAAAGTCTGTGTAAATAATTTCCCTGCTTTGCAGGATTTTCAACTTGATTAGATGTCAAGTTTAATCTTATCTGGATATAAAATAGCAAATTGGGCGATGATTTTCTGCCAATTATGGACATGCATCGTCCATTTTTTTATAAGCCTCTCAACCGCGAGGTACACTGATTTCTGTACTGCATCATCACTAGGAAAAATGATCTTTCCTTTTGTGTATTTACGAATCACCTGATTAAGGTTTTCAATGATATTGGTGGTGTACATTAATCGGCGAATCTCGATATTTCTTCCATCTCAAGCAGGGCTTTTTCAGCAGATCTCTTGCTGCTTGCCTGGTATATTTTTTTCAAATCCTTTGCCACTGCTTTACGTTCTCCCCAAGTCACATATTTGAGTGAATTACGGATTTGGTGTACAATGCAGGTTTGCTGCAGACTATCAAGTTGAAAATCCCGACAAGTCGCATTGGCGTCAACCTTAGTTTTCAGCTTTCAACCTTACTTTATTTTTTGCATAAAGTACTGCAAGTCAGATCAATAAAGCTGAAGATTTCATTGATACGTTTCCCAAAATTAGCAAAAACAAAGGTAAGAAAAAGCCTTGGTTATCTACAGCCCGGAATCTTAGCTAAGGAAATGAAGCTAGTCCAGCGAAAAGCACGCAAATGTAGTGTATTAGACTTAATTTTATCCTTCTGGAAAACGATGCTACAGGGTGTGTTTAGTTACGACAATTTGGCTTCTGAGGTAAGCGTTCATAGTATGACTAAAACGATTAGTGGTCAGGCAGTTTGGAAACGTTTAACCTCTAAAAGATTTAATCCCTTTTTAAAAAAGTTATTGCAAAAATCCTTGAAAAAGAGATGTGATTCTTTTGTGGAGAATGACTTGTTTAAAGCATTCGCTAATGTCTACATTCAAGACGCGACTCACTATAAATTGGCAAGACATTTAGCGGAATATTTTCCCCCCGATGCATCGGGATTTTCAACAGGGAGCTACAGTAAAAAAGGACATACAGCGACGGCTAAAGTTCAAGTGGTGTTTAATCTAACCAAAGATGTTTTTGCTGATTTCACCTTATGTTCGTTTCGTGATAATGATCGAAGAATGCTCCCAGATTCATAAAAAAGATGAAAAAAGGAAAACTTATCATCCGGGATTTGGGCTATGCTGTTTTGACGGTTTTTGAGAAAATATCTCACAAAAAGGCTTATTTCCTTAGTCATTTTAAGTATAATCTTACTATC
>DMXI01000316.1 GCA_003483885.1 Microscillaceae bacterium | reverse complement strand
ATTAAGTAGTTTCAGGTTTAGTACTGTGGAACAGAAGTTTATTTTTATTTCTGCAACTATTCTAAAATTCGCACTTCTTGTATGGTCTTACCGATAGGGAGACCATACAATGCCTTCTTTGGTCTCGCTACACTAAGACCAAAGACTTGAGGAAGCTTTTAGAATGGTAAATTATTTTTGTTCCACGGCCTTTAGTTTATACAAGTACTACTGCGCAAAAGGAATCTCAATATTTTGCGCCTTCATTTTGGCATCATACCCTTTAAAAACCAGCGTTAGATCTTTTAGAGTAACAGACTTGGGTACTTCGTAATACATAGCCCCTTTGATGCTATTGCCTTTGGCTATTTTGGCAGAGGCAAGTACATCATCCGAATTTGACTTATTAATAATAATCGCCAAGGTCTTGTCCTTTTCAGTATTCGTGTTCAGCCTTACTGTGCTATTATTGAAGCTATATTCCTCATCGTTATTATTGGTGATTTCCAATTCAAAACGAACCACTTGTTTGTCATCCCCTAACAATACAATCTTGCCTTCAGGAAAAAAGTCCATCGTAACACTACTTACCTTTACTTCCGCTTCCCCTTTGCCTATTGCAAATATTTTGGCCGTCTTAGCCACTGCTATTTTTTCGTTTTTATGTTTGCTTTTGCCACCTGTTTCTTGATCGGTCGAGTCTGTATTGGAGCCTTCTTGTTTGCCTCCACAAGCCACAATGCTCACAATCATTACAAGTAATAAAAGTGTTTTTTTGAATGTCGTATTCATAATCAATAGTTTTTGATATTAATGATAAATAATTATTGAGTGAGTGTTTTGACTGTCAACCTTTTATGGCTGACAGTCTGAATGAGTTAGTTTTTGAATTCAATGATTTTAAAAGACCATATTAGGCATTTACCTCTACGTCTTTTTTGCTCCCCATAGCATCTCGGCCCATACCTGCGGCCACTCCTGCTATGCCAATGCCTGCAATAATAAGGGCTACCTTTTGGGTACTGGGTTGCTTATTGTATTTAGACTTACCACCATCGGTACTGGGAGACAAAGCCACCATGCTAATGGCTAAAATGACCGCGGCAGCAGCACCAATCAACTTGAGTTTTGCCTTTTTTGTAAACATGACTACCGTAAAAAACAAAAAAGCAAGCAAGGCTACAATGCTTACATTACCCACCATTTTATAGGTTCCTGCCGAAGCCAATCCTGCATCTTTGAGGGCGCCTTTCACACTTTTGCCCAATGCAGAATCTTTACCATAGTTTTTTTCCAACTTCTCCATTTCCTTCACTCCTTTTTCTGTGCGAGTCACCATAAGGCCACTACCCACAATTGCAATAAGTAGCGCAATAACCGCTACTACAGTTAATAAACTTTTCATAATGTTTCTATAAATTTTGTATTTGATTAAGTTAGTCTTAGAGTCGTTTTTCCAACTCTATTGTGAAGCAAAAGTAGAGGGCTAGTGAGGCGAAAACAATTGTTTATGCGGGTGAAATCAAAGTTATTTTTTTGAATAAACCCTGACGTGTTAATCTCATGAGCAACTGTTATAAATGCTTAAAATAGCGTGGTTTCCCTTCCTTATTTATAAATCAAATAGATTTCTGCTTCCAATTTTGATAAATAGCTTCTTCACCAAACCTCAAAAATAACCATGTTCAAAACCAAGCATTTATTATTTGTATTGGTATGGCTATGCCCTATTGTGAGCACTGCCACTGATTTTCAAATCACTCGCTTTCAGCTTCGGGTAGACGACCGCACCCGTAGCAATCAATTAAGCGCGTTGATTTCTTTGAAATGGAAAAACTCCTGGAACAATGCCAAAAATCATGATGCTGCCTGGGTATTTATTAAGGTAGGTACCCGAGGGCGAGGCAATCGACACGCATTGATTTTACCTACCGACTATCAAATCTTAAATAGTAATGTCAAAAATCTCAAAATAGACATTCCCAAAGATCAAGCAGGCTTTTTTGTATACCCTGGGCAAAAGTACCGAGGCGATATCGAATGCACATTGGTAGTGAAACTAGACAAAAAGGCCTTGAAAAGATTGAATATTTATGGTATCCGTGGGCAAGCCTATGGTATAGAGATGGTACACATTCCCGCAGGTGGTTATACTTTGGGTGATCCTGATGCCACCGCCCACCAAAACTTTAGTGCATTTTATAAATCAGATGCAACAGGCAAATACGATGGACTTTATAAGATCAATGCTGAAGATCAAACAATAGAAGTGGGACCTGAAAAAGGCAAGTTATACTACCAAACCAAACAAACCATTTACCAGGGAGATCAAAAAGGCCCCGTCCCGGCTACTTTTCCCAAAGGAGTACAGTCCTTTTATGTGATGAAATATGAAGTAACCCAGGGGCAATACGCCAACTTTCTGAATAGTCTACGTGATGGACAAACCCAATTTAGGGTACCATTTGGTGTCAAAGGTTATTATAAATACCGCGGCAGCATTATTCTCAAAAATGATAAATACTACGCCAAAAGTCCGCAACGCCCTTGTAACTACATAGGGTGGGACGACGGCTGTGCTTTTGCCGATTGGGCTGGGCTCCGTCCCTGGACTGAGCTAGAATATACCAAGGCTTGTCGTGGGCCACAAAAGCCAGTAGCGCACGAATTTCCCTGGAATACCAACACCCGTAACAAGGTGCTTAGAGTAGTAGCCGAAAACGATGAGTTGGTTTTACTCAATGGTTTAAACGAAAGTCAATTGACTGATCAAAACCGAGATCAGTTTGGAGCTTCTTATTATTGGGTAATGGATTTGGCAGGAAGTGTATGGGAAAGAGTTGTAACAATTGGTGATCCAGTAGGCCGACAATTTAAGGGTACTCACGGAGACGGAAACTTGACCAACTATGGATATGCCACCAACAAAGATTGGCCTCAGGGAGATACCGAAAAAGGCGGTTTTGGCTTTCGAGGAGGCGGATATTACGAACATGGCAACAGCATGAGCGACTTCAATCCTTATAGCCCTATTGCCTATCGTCCGTATGGTTCATGGAGTGGTGGCAACCGAAGCAAAGCCTACAGTAATCGCTTTGCTAGAACCTCCGAAAAAAAATAAGTTACTTTTTTAAAAACATTTTATGGGTGCTTAGAGTTCTTCATTTGTGCTTATCCTAAATGGTAAGTCTCGGTGGTTGTCTAGTACGGCTTTCCGGGGCTTACTTCTTTTAAGCACTTTTTCCAAGAAGTTGTCTATAGTTTCTCCTAGAAGGTTTTACTATTAACCTTCTTTGAACTTCTACGTTTCCAGAAACTATACAACTTCTTTTTAATTTAGCGTAGAACCCACCTTTATCTATTACAACACCTCGTCTAACCGATCTTGAGTCAGGATTTCAAAAGTATCCAGGTTGAGCGCACACAACCTGCCCAAATCGTTAACAGTAAACTTACCTCGGGCTACTCCACCAAAAACACATCCATTGTCCAAAGGTAAAATGATATCTTGATTTTTAGCTCTATCCATTATTTCTGAAATACTATGAGGCGTGTGGCCATGCACAATTCGCTTCGGTTTTTCCATCATGGCTATCATTTGTAGTTTAGTCAATGGCGGGGGAAAATATTTACGTATCCACAGCATTGCATGCCACTCCTCAAAGGTGTTTTCTGCACCAAAGTCAAATCCTGCATGGACCAATAAAAAATCATCCGTATCTATGTAATAAGGTAAGCTTCGACAAAACTCCAGATAGCGTAGACGTAACTCTCCAAATTCATTCAACAAATCAGGCGTTTTCTTGAATTTAGTCATCACTATCTTGAATCGTTCGCCATCGTGTAGGTCATAATCGTCCAAAAGCGTTTGCTCGTGGTTCCCTCGCAAAGCATACACCGGATAACCTTTGTCTTGTAGTTGTAAAATAAAATCTATGACCCCTCCACTACTGGGACCCCGGTCTATGTAATCTCCTAAAAAAAACAATTGATCTTCGGGTTGAAGTTGAATTTGCTCCCAAACCAAAGCTTCCAGAGTTTGTAAACACCCATGTACATCGGTAATGGCAAAACGACGCCCATAAGGAGGAGCAGGAATGGTTAACTTTTTTTGATATTCCATATCTAATCACATTATTTGAAGTTTGAAGTCATCTCGACTTCTTTAAATTTATTTTATTGGTATTCATGTCAAACATAATCTTACAAATTGATCAACTCAGCAAGACATTTCCCGATACACCCATTGCAGCGGTGCATAATATCTCGCTACAAATCTTTCAGGGAGAAGTAGTAGCACTTACCGGACCCAGCGGTGCTGGTAAAACAACTTTGCTGCGACTCTTGGCTGGTTTGTTACTCCCCGATACAGGTACGATTTACTTGCAGAAGGAGTTGGTAAACACTTATGCTGAAGAGCTGGTAGCTGGGCACCCTGACATTCATATGGTTTTTCAGGATTTCAAACTATTCCCAAACCACACTGTACAAGAGAATATTAATTATCTACTTAGATACTACGATAAAGATTTTCAACAAGCTAAAACCCAGGAACTACTTCAGCTTTTTCATTTAGAGGTGTTTGCTACCAAATATCCTCGGGAATTATCGGGAGGGCAACAACAACGAGTAGCTTTAGCCAAGGCAATGGCTGCTGAACCAACGGTATTGTTATTAGATGAGCCTTTTAGTCAAATAGATGGGAGACTGAAACAAGAAATCAAACAGGCACTGAGGCACTTGGTTAATGAATACGATACCACCCTGCTTTTTGTTACCCATGATACCTCTGATGCTCTCTCATTTGCGGATCGGATAGCACTGATCCATCAAGGTGACTTGATACAATTTGCTTCACCAACACAAGTATATCAAAAACCGACCAACCAGTTCGTTGCCAGTTATTTTGGCTGGTGCAATTTTCTCCCTTTAGCTTATATTCCTACCAGATTCCAAACCAATGGCCACGCCGATCAGATGGCTTGCATCCGTCCTGAACAATTCAGTCTGGTTATGCAATCAAAAGCAGACTTTAAGGGAAAAGTTGTTCAGCAACACTTTATGGGCAGTCATTATATCCTGGATGTATCCACTACATCTTCCCAAACTTTGCAAGTATTTGCCCATCAGGCGTATCAAATTGGACAGGCCGTTTACCTACGCATAGAGGACTTACATTGGGTATCTAAATCAGACAAACTCCTACCCTACGAGCGAAAGTAATCATTTACGGCCCGAATCACAGTTGGAATGGGCGTTTCATAAAACCCGGTACTATTCATACAACCACACTCGAGTAAATAATAAGCTCCTTCATACAAAGCAACATCCATCACAAAAATTGGGTGAGGTGTGTATTGCTCAATACAGTTTTGCACAAATGCCAACATAGCGTCAGGAGCATCTTGTGCGTTTACTGCTAACTTTCCTTCCCAGGCATAGCGGCAAGTCCCTTTAATTTGTTTATTGACGACAAAGCACCGCCACTCCTTGGCAGGTATTTTCGGAGGGGCAATCATGATTTCGGTAGAAGGCTGCACAACGCTTTCAGGCAAATGGGCAATTTTGCGGTACCAATCCTTTATTTGCTCAAAACTCATCATAGTACCTCCAAAAGCCTTGGTATCGCCATTGGGGCGTATAAACCACTGATGCTTATCTGGCAAATCTTGCTGGACCAATTCCTGAAAAGTAAAAAACTGTGCATCGACGTTAAATACCTCCCTCCCCCATTGCTTCAAATAATTACGCATAGAGAATGCCTCAGGCTCGTAAAAAACGCCTTGCCTTGTTTGCTCATTTTGGTAGGCATTCATCATCAACGTAGTAGAGCCATAAAAAACGTTGAACTTCCCCAAGTCAATTTCTTGAGGAAGTTCATTTGAAAATGGGATAACTATGACCTCCTGATAATCAACACCCTGTGCTTTTAATGCTGACTTAACCTGCTCAAGCACTTTAACGGGAGTTAAGTTTTTTTGCAGTACCCAACAAAATGCCGCTGGTTTATTCACCATTGGATGTAGATTCTTTGGCAGGGTTCTTTTTAGGAGCAGTTTTCGCCACTTTTTTGGGTTTTGTGGGCTTTACTGAGGCCGTTGCTACAGGTGGCTTTTTAGTCGCAGATGTTTTTTCTTTCACCAAATCCTGCGCTGTTTTAGTCACAGGCAGCACCGTTTCGCCAGCTTTTTCTTTGTAAAATGCTTCGCGAACTTCTACCAATACTTTCTCTAATCCTTCTACATCTGGTTGTTCGGGCAGTTTAGACTTGGCATACAACTCATCTAAACGGTTGGCTCGCTCTTCAGCTTGTTTTACCAAATCATCGTACTCAAATTCTCCTTTTTTAATTTTTAACAGCCATTCTCTGTCCGGACGACGCACTATTACTTTCCCTTGTTGGGCAATTTCTTCAGCCATCGTGAGTAGTCGAAAGGTATGCATTAGGTTTTTGGCATCGTAATTTTTACCATGTTCCAAAGTCCCCTGATAACGAGTATCATTACGCTCCGAAACCCATTGCCAATACTCTTTGTAATCTTTGCAATAAGACGAATATCCATCTTTGTTGAAAGACAAATAAGTAAGTGCTCGCTCTCCTCTGGGAATAGAACTTACCACTACATCATTGGAGTTCTCTTTTTGAATAATGCCTCGGTATCCTCGCTGGTTAGAAGAGTCATAATACACTGCATACATATTACGCATATGTGGAATATTCACTAGCCCACATTGCTCCTGAATTAGCCCTCGAAGCTTGAGCCACTTTTTTAATGGAATACTCCCTTGCTGATATACAATGTAACAAAAATCAAGAATGGTTTTACGGTCTGCCGACATAGGATTTAGGATTTTTTTATTCAATCCTCTAGCCTTTTTGATTTGGGCCATGGCGTAGCTTCCAAATGTATTTTTGCAAAGTTTAGACAGAACTTGCACTTGTTTGATTTTTGCAAACAAAGGATGCTCGTAAAGTAAACTTTCTTTGGGCACATAAAGTAACTCTAAGATAT
>DMXI01000315.1 GCA_003483885.1 Microscillaceae bacterium | reverse complement strand
AAAACTTAAATAGTTATATAAATCACGCGCTTTTCCTATGAATATTGCCCAAAATATTGAAGATATCAATGCGAAACTTACACCTGGCCAAGCTAAATTGGTAGCCGTAAGTAAAACCAAACCTGCCGAAATCATCCAAAAAGCCTATGATTCTGGGTGGCGAAGGTTCGGTGAAAACAAAGTACAGGAAATGGTAGAAAAACATGAAATGCTACCTAAAGATATTGAATGGCATTTGATTGGACATTTGCAATCTAATAAAGTAAAATACATTGCCTCCTTTGTGCATCTTATCCACGGTGTAGACAAACTAAAGCTCCTGCAAGAGATTAACAAAAGAGCCAAAAGCCACGATCGGGTGATCAATTGTTTACTACAAATCCATATTGCTGAAGAAGATACCAAATTTGGACTTTCTTTTGACGAAGCCCGAGAAATATTGGCCTCAGAAGCACTCAAAGCTTTGGAGAATATCTGCTTGGTAGGAGTCATGGGAATGGCTACTTATACCGAAGATCAGGAGCAAATTCGTCGGGAATTCCGTGGCTTAAAAAACTTTTTTGATGAAGCCAAAGGTGCATACAACGGCTTGAATAATGTAGATTTTCAGGAAATATCGATGGGGATGAGTGGTGACTATGAAATAGCGGTAGAAGAGGGGAGTACTTTGGTAAGAGTAGGAAGCGCCATTTTTGGAGCAAGGAATTACCAAAACTAACGGAACAAATAGAGGATTGAAAAGAAGTTTTATAACCAATTCCCTATTCACGATGTTTTTCGGTAGACGTATAGTTTGAAAAATATTTTGATGAATTGACATGATAGCCAGTATAAATAGATTGATGACTCAAGCTGAGGAGTTCATTACATTATATTATCAGGAAAAAGAGCTAGAGGGGGCCGAGACACGAAAGAAGGAGATCGCGGAGGAAATTGAATTTACGGGTACCTACACCCATACCTATGAGGAGCTGGAGTTTGGAGCCAAAGTGGCCTGGCGGAATAGTAATCGCTGTATTGGTCGTCTATTCTGGAAAACACTCAAGGTCATAGATAAAAGGCAAGTAAGCACTGCTGATGAGGTATTTGAGTCCCTACTAGAACATATCGAGTACGCCTCTAATGGAGGTAAAATTCGTTCGGCCCTGACGGTTTTCAAAGCAAGCCCTAAGACTGAGCCCCAAACCATTCGTATTTGGAATCCTCAATTGATTCGTTATGCGGGTTATCGGCAACAAAATGGTACGCTGCTGGGCGATCCTGCATTAGCAGCGTTTACTCAAGTTTGTAAAAACCTGGGCTGGAAGAGCGACACAACTGCTTTTGATGTATTACCTATAGTGATTCAAATAGGCAAAAGTACTCCTACCTTCTACTCAATTCCTGCTTCGTATATTCTGGAAGTACCCATTGAGCATCCTCGTTTTTCTTGGTTTCAAGCGCTAGGGCTAAGATGGCACGCAGTGCCTATTATCTCCAATATGGTTTTAGAAATAGGCGGTATACATTATCAAGCGGCTCCTTTCAATGGCTGGTATATGTTGAACGAAATTGCCTCGAGAAACTTTGGTGATACCACCCGTTACAATATGCTTCCGCAAATCGCCCAAAGAATGGGACTAGACACCAAGGCAAATCTATGGCAAGATCGAGCTTTGCTAGAGCTCAACGAAGCCGTATTGTATTCTTATCAAAAACGAGGCATTTCATTGGTTGATCATCATACCGCGTCGGATCAGTTTATGCACTTTGTAAATGCAGAACGCAAACATGGGCGTGAGGTAAATGCAGACTGGGCTTGGATCACTCCACCATTATCAGCTTCTGCCACTCAGGTTTTTCATCAAGAATGGGCCAACAAAGTGGTAAGTCCTAATTTTTATTATGATTTCCCGGCTTGGCAACCCAATGACGACTTGATGATGCAACAAGCCAAACAATGTCCTTTTCACATTTATCAATAATTTCCAGGGTATTCAAAAATATTGAATAAACTCTTTAGTTTTGCATAAACTATGACTTTGTCAACTAAGTAACCTTACCGAGTCTTTGGTCTTGGCTTAACAAGGCCAAAGAGGACATTGTATTACTACCAACATCATCAATATTTTTTGCACCTGATATGACGCATACTCCTGAAGCTACTCTCCAACAATATTTTGGTTATAACGAATTTCGACCCCTGCAAAAAGACATCATTGCCCAAGTATTGGCTGGGCACGATACCTTGGTGCTAATGCCTACCGGAGGAGGCAAATCTATTTGCTATCAGGTGCCTGCCTTGATGCTCGAAGGAGTTACGATTGTGGTTTCTCCCCTCATTGCCCTGATGCAAGACCAGGTAGATGCTTTACAGAGAAACAAGATCGCCTCAAGCTTTTACAACAGTACACAATCTCTAGAAGAACAACGAGCCATAGAGCAAAAGTGTAAAGACGGAGAGATCAAGCTTTTGTACGTTTCGCCCGAGAAATTGGTCAGTGGAGGTTTTTTAGAATTTTTGCAGCACATCAAAGTCAGCTTATTTGCCATCGATGAAGCACATTGTATCTCTAGCTGGGGGCACGACTTTCGCCCTGAGTATACCCAACTCAAGGTATTAAAAGAGCAGTTTGCTCAAGTACCCATTATTGCTTTGACGGCTACTGCGGATAAAACCACCCGAAATGATATTTTACGTCAACTTAACCTCGATAATCCCGAAATTTTCATTGCGTCTTTTGATCGTAAAAATATTCGTTTGCACGTGGCACCTGGCCAGGATCGTATCAAAAAAATTATTAAATATCTGGAGACGCGTCCCGATCAATCGGGCATTATTTATTGCCTGAGCCGCAATAGTACAGAAAAACTAGCGGCCAAGCTTCAAAACGCAGGTTTTTCGGCAGACTATTACCACGCAAAAATGGATAGTGTACGACGAGCCCAAGTACAACAAAGCTTTTTACGAGATGATACCCAGATTATTTGTGCCACCATTGCTTTTGGAATGGGCATCGACAAACCCAATGTCCGTTTTGTGATTCATTACAATATGCCCAAAAACGTAGAAGGGTATTATCAGGAAATAGGTCGGGCGGGACGAGACGGTTTAAAAAGTGACGCGGTTTTGTTTTATAGTCATGCCGATGTAAAAATTCTAAGGGAAATTATTGCTGATATTGAAAATCCTGAGTTTAAAGCCTTACAATATGCCAAACTAGACCGAATGCTGCAATTGGCCGATGCAGACATTTGTCGCAGGCGTATCTTGCTCAATTACTTCAATGAATCGCTCACCGAAAATTGTGGTAACTGTGATGTATGTCGCAATCCTACCCAAAAGTTTGACGGAACTATTTTAGCGCAAAAGGCAATTTCGGCCAGTATACGACTCAAACAACAAGTGGGGCTCAATACTTTGATAGATGTATTACGAGGTTCTAAAAACCAACAGATTGTCGAAAATGGCTATGATCAGGTAAAGACCTTTGGCGCGGGGCGCGAGGCGAGTTATCAGGATTGGCGAGCTTATTTGCAGCAAATGGTAAACCTGGGCTTTTTTGAAATTGCTTATGATGAAAACCTGGCGCTTAAAGTGACCGAGTTGGGGCAACAAGTGCTCAAAAAAGAACACCAGGCATTGCTTTCTAAGCCTACCGAAAAAATATTGACTAAAGCTAAAGCTGAGAAAACCAAAACCAAAAAGCAAACGCTTTCGGGGGCTTTGTTTGAATCGTTAAAAACATTGCGTAAACAAATGGCCGATACCCAAAGTATAGCCCCTCATATCATTTTTGATGATGCTACCCTCACCGATATGAGTAAAAAACGTCCTTACACCAAAAAAGATTTCCTTGAAGTATCAGGAGTTACCCAAGCCAAGCTGGAGCAATTTGGAGTATCATTTATTAAAGAGATCATCAATGTTTCGCTTGAACAATTCAAGTCTGGTTCAACAGTGAAAGGAGCCTCTCATTTGGTGACTTATCAATTGTACAAAAAGGGACTCACTCCTAAGCAAATCAATGCCGAACGAGCCAAAACAGAAGAAAAAGCCCCCAGTGCAATTACCATTGAGAGTCATTTGACTGCCCTGTATGAAAAAGGATACCCTATTGACCTGATGCAATATACCAGTGCTACAGCTGTTCGCGACATTCAACAAGTATTGCACGAGAGTGCTGATGAAGACGGTTTTAAACCAATACACGAGCATTTTGGAGGTAAATATTCTTACTTTGAGATCAAAATTGCCAAGACATTGCTGGGGGAGGTCAATGACTAAAACAGATGATCAGAAAATACTAGACTTGATTGCCACCAAGGAATGGGTCAACATTGAATTAGCATTCGAGATTTGTGTAGGACTCAATGGGAGATATAACACCCAAGTAAGGAAAGCTTTGCGAGAAATTCCGCTATTATGTTTACAAAAAGGACTGGAGCTACCTTACGTACAAAGCCTAAAGAATATCCAGATGCTTAACTGGGAGAATACTTATTTACCCACCGAAATTGGTCAGCTTATCGCATTGGAAGAGCTCTACATCGAAGGAGGAAATTTGGTGGAGTTACCCAAAGAAATGAAGCAGTTGAAAAAACTGGAGAGTTTACATATCCTAACAAATCAGATAGAGGTTCTACCACCAGAAATAGGAGCCTTGTCTAAAGTAAACTGGATACGACTGGAGGAAAATCTCTTGCAAACGATTCCAGACGAAATAGGGGAGCTTACTCAACTACTTTATCTGGATTTGGGGTATAATGAATTGATCCACTTGCCTGCTACTATAGGGAAGCTAGAGAACCTTATAGAGTTAAATTTAGCGGGCAATCAATTGATTGGCTTACCTGCTGAAATAGCTCATCTGCAGAAATTACAAAAGCTAAACCTCAAGGAAAACGGATTCTTACTGGAAGATAAAGAACATTTCCAGCGTTTATTGCCGCATTGTAAAATATATCATTGAACAACAATATGCTTTTTATGAACCAAATAATCGATCAAGTATCTGGTTTGCAATACATTCCAGATTTTATTTCTCAAGAATCGCACGATACACTGTTATCGGCTATAGACGCATTACCCTGGCTGGGAGACCTCAAGCGTAGAGTTCAGCATTATGGCTATAAATATGATTATAAGAAACGAGCGATAGATGCCTCCATGAAAGTGGGCGATTTGCCAGATTGGGCGACAAACCTGGCGCAACAAGCTCAGGACCAAAAGTTAGTACCTTATGTATTTGATCAGGTAATTGTAAATGAGTATCAGCCGGGGCAAGGCATTGCCCGACATGTAGATTGTGAACCTTGTTTCGATGATATAATTATGTCGGTGAGCTTAGGTGCTCCTTGTGTAATGCATTTTACCGCCTTGAAAGACGGTCAGGATATTCCAGTAATTTTGGAGCCTCGTAGTGCCGTGGTGCTCACCGGTGATGCCCGCTACAAATGGCAACATAGTATTCGTGCCAATAAAAAAGAAGTCGCACAAGGGCAAACCATTGTACGCGCTCGAAGGGTATCACTTACCTTTAGAAAAGTTATTTTACAAGCTTAAAACCTTACCTCAGCCCGAGGCAGCCATTGTCGTATTTGCTGAATACTTTTGATGGGGAGTGGGTTGTAGCGTAAGTCTAAAAGGCGTAGACTCTGTAGATTTTGAATAGATTCGGGGAGGTGAGTCAATTGATTGTTACGCAACAACAATTTGGTCATTCGACAAAGATTACCGATGGTAGCAGGTAGGCTATGTAGTAAATTATTGGTAAGGTCTAGCTCTCGCATATAATACCATTGGCCGATTTCATTGGGTAATTTGCTTAAACGATTGCGCATAAGTGATAAGTACTGCAAGTTTTTTAAGTTTCCGACACTAGAAGGCAAATGGTGTAATTGATTGTATTGTAGCAATAGTACTTCTACCTGAGACAAGTCACCAATGGTTTCGGGACAAGTTTTTAAATGATTGAAAGAAACGTCTAAGCTCTTGAGCTTTTGTAACTGACCAATTGTAGCCGGCAATTGTTGTAAATTGAGATTGGATAAAAGGATATTATCAAGTGTCTTAAGTGGCTCGGTAATGTCCATTTCCAAACACAATCGTAACTTATAGCGAGAGTTTTTCATTTCCTGGTATAATACCTTTGGCACACCCACTCCTTGCATTAAAGTAAATGCAAGATAAACGTTGTTTTCATCATCGTTGGTAAGCAAATTAAACAAATGTTTAATTTCTTCAACCGAAAGATCAGTGGAAATATGGGAGATCATCAACTACTTTTTTGTCTTAAATTTAAAAAAAACATATAATATTTTGTGAATAAACTGAATTACATAATTACAAAATAATAAGATTGATTGTCTGAAACTCCCTCTGCCTTCTTATTGGGTTGGGATGATTTCAAATGCTAATGCTCTGAAAGTCAAATAACTTGCGATTAAGCACAGTGTAAGTTTTCGTTGATTTTAACTCGATTAATTCATTTTTATAATTAAAAGCTTAAGTGTGACTAAGGGGATTTATTTGATTATAAAAATAGAACGAAGCCTTTTACCTTTGTATTAAGTTCAAATGAAAGAAATATCAAAACAGTAAAAACTGTTTGATTTGAAAATAAAAAGGGTGAAAGCCCTCAAGAATTTATTGTCAGGCAAAACAAAGTAGGAATAGTTGACGGATTTGAGGAACTGATTAGGGACGGCTTGTGGGGTTGAAAAAACTGAATTGTAAATTGAGATCGAATCTTAGCATTAGGCTAGGCCTAACCACATAGTTTATATATACACACAAATTTCAGTAATTAGGAAGAGGAGCTGATGAGTGCAGTTGGAGCGAAGTTGAAACGTTGAAATGTGCAGATCGCAAGGGAGTGAAAAACTGATTGACAAGACCCTGGTTCATATGAATCAGGGTTTTTTGTATTTATACCCCAGGCACATAAGAGAAATTGAGTGCTTGGGTTTATCTAACCTGGTCAAACTATGACCCCACCTATTATCATAAAAAGGCTTCATAATGTAATAAGTTCATCGTTTTAGCTACTCATTCAATAAAATACCTACTTACTAATCTTTAAAGTAACAATACTGAGATATGAGCACATCGAAACCTATCATGAGGCTTATACTACTGTGCTGGGTAGCCTTCGTCTTTACTACAAATGCCCAACCAACATCCTTGAAACTTACGAAACCTGAATCAGTGAGTATGTCTGGTGATAGTTTAAAGCGGATGGACAATCATTTTCATCGTTTAGTAGATGCAAAACAATTGGCAGGTATACAAACTGCAGTAATGCGTAATGGGCAACTCATCCACTTTGATAGTTATGGATATGCCAACATTGAGGCAAAAAAACTACTGGACGAAAAAAGCATATTCAGAATTTTTTCTATGACCAAACCCATTGTTTCGGTAGCATTAATGCAACTATACGAAAAAGGAAAGTTTAAACTAGAAGACCCTATACACAAATATTTACCCGAGTTTAAGAATATGCGGGTTTATAGAGATTCGGCGATGTTTGTTGCTCAAAAACCGATCAGAGTAATAGATTTACTGAGACATACTTCGGGTTTTAGCTACGGAAGAAGTCGGTACCCTGAGCTGAATAGAAGGTATGCAGCGGCCAATTTACGCGCGGCCAAAACCAACAGAGAGTATATTCAAAAACTGAGTAAATTACCCTTACAATTTGAACCAAATACCGATTGGCAATATGGCTTATCGACCAATATATGCGGTTATCTTGTAGAAGTACTCTCGGGCCTTTCGTTGGATGACTATCTCCAGCAACATATTTTTACTCTCCTGGGTATGAAGGATACCCACTTTCAATTGCCAAAAAATAAAATAGAGCGATTTACTGTAGGCTATGGCTGGCGGGCAAGCAGTGGTTTGCGAATTGTGGAAACCCAAAGTGATAATCGATATGTTCGTAAGGTTACCTTGTTTAACGGAGGTGGTGGACTGGTATCTACCACGCTTGACTATTTGAAATTTTGTCAAATGATATTGAACAAAGGGACATTCAACGGAAAACGAATTTTGAACAAAACTACTGTGGAGTTGATGTTACGTGATCATTTGCAAGGGGTAAGACGAGTCCAGGCAAGGCTCAGGTTGCCAGCTGGTGAAGCAGGTTTTGGTTTAGGATTTGTCATCAAAGGAGCCAGTGCCAATCAATTAGAAAAAGTATACGGATGGGGAGGTGCAGTAGGTACTTATTTTAGGATAGACACCCAAAATAAATTGATTTACATTTTGATGATTCAATTGTCTCCTTACAGGCAGTTAGGACTTCAACGATTGATGCAAAATTACGTCAACGCTGCTATGATAAAATAATACAAAAAGGAAACTGGCTAAAAGAAATAAGCCTGTTTTCGGTAGCCTGGTTTATATTACTTCATGTTTTTTTTAAGTTTTCATGAACTATTTCTAACTTTACTCTTAGATTTTATAATCTTCCAACATAAAAATTATTTACTTCACTGTAAGTAAAAAGTTAAAGTTCTGATTCCAAATATTGTACATCAACATGGGAAAAAAAATATTGA
>DMXI01000283.1 GCA_003483885.1 Microscillaceae bacterium | reverse complement strand
TCAATGCCTTGTGTAGCGTGATCTTTTCTGCCCCCTTCACAAATTTTGTCGAGTCCAAGTCTTTGAGAAAACTAACCAATGGCTTGTCTAAATCTGCCATCGTCAAATAACCCAACTGGATAGCGCGACCAACCGCCATACTGGTATATACTTTGGTTGCAGATGCTTGCGGATGTGGCAGGTTGATACGACCTCGTGAATAATAAGATTCAAAAAGAAGTTTGCCTTTATGGGCAATGAGAAAACTGTCAAAATTGCCATGTTTGCCATCAGCAATTTCCTGTGCCAGCTTAAGAATCAATGCTTTATTGCCACCATCGGCGCCCAGTTTGCCCACAAGAATACCATCTTTTCTAGCAGTGGGTGTGGCAGCAATAAAGGCTTCTTTGAGGTCAGGAATATCTCTAAATGGAACCTTGGCTTCAGCCGCAGTCGCTTTTGGTAGCTTTTGCTCAGTATGGGTGTCTTTTACAGATGATGAATCCTGATCATTTACTTGCTGACTTTTGGTATTGCAGGCATTTGAAAACAGAACCAATGCAAGCATCAAAAGGGAATGTATCTTTCTCATGGTTAGGGTTATTTTTTGGGCCTAAGTGTTTCTATAATTCGTGCATCTACCCAATGAGGGTTTCCTACCCAATATTTACTTCCATCTTGTCTGGTCTTTTTATCTCCTCTCCAGAAAAACAAGTATTTTCCATCAGGAGTCACCCTGGGGCGCTGTTCATAGGCTGGGGTGTTTATTTGAGCTCCGAGGCTAATGGCTGAGCCCCATGAACCATCTTTCTGCCGAAAACTAATGTAAATGTCGGGAGTAGAGGACCCATTTTTTTCGGCATCCCACATTATATAAGACTCATCAGGGGCAACAAAGGGGTGGGCAATCCATTTTCCCGAGTTAATTGACTCGTTCATTTTTTGGGGCTTTTCATATTGGCCATTTACAAGGCGTGAATAGCTCAAATGACCACTGCCATCTTTAAAATCTAAAATATAAAAATAATAGGTTCCTTTAGCTGAAACTGCTGAACCTACGATGGGGATCTTTTTGAAAGGTTCAAGGTTTTTTATCTCTGACAAACCAGGGGCAAATCGTTCTATAAATTTATTAATATCAGTTGACAAGTTAGCTGCTTTGCTCCATTGATGGTTTTTGTATTGCATCACAAAAAAGGTAGTTTTTTTATATTTTCCGCCAATCCTGTTGAAATAGAACTCCTTCATGTCTGGGGCAAACGCGTATAAACTTTCTACATATTTTTCTGTTGAAACGAGACCAGGAGCAAACAATTCAGGAGTTAAACCAGGTGGCTTTTGGCCCAGATAGCGATCTTTAAGCGGAGGGAATGCATTGCCAGCAAATGCAGGTACGATAATGTTCGAAACCTGGGTCATAATTTTATCATCCCGGTCATAGCCATTAATTGCAATCACTAAATCGAGTGCTTTAACCACAACGATGTGTTGTCCACCACCACCCCAGGCCATGTTGGCCGAATAACTTTTGCCACCGAACATGATATTTGTTTGGTACCAAAAATAACCGTAGCGATAGGTCTTGGGTTGCCAAGTTTCGGTAGGCTGGGTAATTCTACTGGTGGCCTTGGCAATAAAAGCTTCAGGTACCAGCTGTTCTCCGTTCCACTTGCCCTTATTCAAAACAAGCGTTCCCCATTTGATCATATCGCGTGAGGTCATACTTACCCGCCAACCAGATTCTGGTAGGCCACTGACACTGGTTTTCCAGCGATAATTGGTGATACCCATTTTGTCGAGGAGTTCTTTTTTTATAAAATCTTTGGCCGATCCTGGCACCACTGCTTCAATGACTTGCATGACCAACACTGGACCATCCCCATATTTAAAAACCTGAGAGGCTGCGGTAATAGGTGCACTATTCTCAAGGTAAGCCTGCATTTGCCCTTGACCCTTTAACTGGTTTGGGTTTTTCTCCATTGCTCTCCTTTTCTCTGCGCTGATGCGAATACCTGAACGCATCGTCAATGCTTTGTGCAATGTGATCTTTTCTGCGCCCTGTACCAGTTTTGTGCGATCCAGGTCTTTCAGAAAACTAATCAGCGGTTTATGTAGATCGGCCATAGTCAAATAACCCAACTGAATAGCACGGCCCAGTGCCAAGGTAGTGTAGCCTTTGGTGGCCGATGCTTGTGGGTGGGGCAGGTTGATGCGACCTTTTCGATAATAGGATTCCAAAACTAATTTGTTTTTATGTGAAATGAGCAAGGCATCATAATTCCCATGTTTACCGTCAAAGATTCCTTTTGCCAGTTTAAGAATCATTGCTTTATTGTCACTATTGAGAGCCAATTCACCAACCGGAATCCCATCTTTTCTATCAGCAGGTGATGTATTGATAAAAGCCTTTTTGAGTTTTGGGATATCTCTGAATTTAAGCTTGGCTTCGGCAGTAGTAGCCTCTGGTGCCCTAAAATCTTTTGTATATTTATTACTTCGTTGAGCAAAGCTATGATTTGCCAGTATAAGAAGTATTAAAAGCAATAGTCCTGTTTTATTTTTCATGATTTATCAATGTTTGTGTGCTAGCACTCTGTGGGCAGTTACCGCGCGATTGAGGATAAATGAAACCTTTAGCGTCACGTCATTTATTATGTTTGCTATTGGTGAAGGCAGGTAAAATATTCTCTGCGATTACTTGTTGGGTCTTGTCCTTGCGATTGTAAGCAGTGACTACCACCATTAAATCCAGCTCCCTGATCAACATAATGTATTGGCCACCTCCGCCTTGAGCAGTTGCACAGAAATAACTTTTATTACCACATTTTAAATCTGCCGACCACCAGAAGAAACCAAATCC
Organism: Microscillaceae bacterium; assembly: GCA_003483885.1. GTDB lineage: Bacteria > Bacteroidota > Bacteroidia > Cytophagales > Microscillaceae > Microscilla. The sequence goes on along the minus strand of DMXI01000283.1, from coordinate 8,026 downwards.
TTGATTAGAAACATCTTTGCCACCGCCGAAAATATCGTTATGATATGATTTATTGATCCGGCTGGTTGCTTTGGTGATAAAAGCTTCTGGAATGAGTTGTTCACCTTGCCAGCGACCTTTGTTCATAGCTAATAGTCCAATTTTGACCATATCTCGTGAAGTGATGTTTGTCTTCCAGCCAGATTGTGGTAAGCCACTCACCGCCGTTGTCCAGCGATAATTGGTAATCCCTAGTTTATCGAGAAATTCATTTTTTATAAAATCTTTAGCCGTGCCTGGTACCACCACATCAATCACTTGCATGACGAGTTGAGGGCCAGGACTGTAACGAAACTCCCGTGACTTTGCCGTAATAGGATCACTATACTCGAAAAGTGCTTGAACCTGTTTTTGACCTTTTAATTTGGCAGGGTCTTGATGCATTTTTTTCTTGTTTTCCTCATTGATGTTGATACCTGTGGTCATGGTCAATGCTTGATACAAGGTGATTTTTTCGACATCCTTCACAAATTTTGACGGATCCAGGTTTTTCAGAAAGCTGACCAAAGGTTTGTCCAGATCGGCCATGGTTAGGTACCCAAGCTGAATGGCACGGCCAAGCAACAAGCCAGTATAAGTCTTCGTTGCTGATGCCTGGAAATGGGGCAAATTGATACGACCTTTTTTATAATAAGATTCAAAGATGAGCTTGCCCTTGTGGATCATAAGAAAGCTGTCGTAGTTACCGTATTTACCATCGGCAACCTCTTGAGCGAACTTAAGAATCATGGCTTTGTTACCACCGTCAATGCCTAGTTTGCCTACAGGGATACCATCTTTTCTATCAATGGGTGAGGCATTGATAAAGGCTTTTTTGAGTATTGGAATATCTCTGAATTTGAGTTTGGCTTCAGCAGTGGTAGCCTCTGGAGCTCTCTGGTTGTTACCTTGTTGAGCAAAACTGCCATTGGCCAGCATGAGAAGCATTAAAAACAATATTCCTGTCTTATTTTTTATAGTGTTATTTTTCATAATTTATAGGTGTTTGTTACTCTACTCAACTATCTTTTCGCCTAAGTTTGTGTCTTCACAAACTGCCCCAACGCACCCCCCGAAAACACTTTCCGTTGAGACATCGATCAGCTCGTGAGGACACAAGCTGAGGCAGTGAGGGTACTTTTTTAAAAAAACTGGGTAGAGTAGGTGTTTATGTTCTAGTGTTTATTCTTATGAATTGGTATTTTTCTTTTTGAGGAGTTCTTTTTTTAGCTGGATGAAATCCACCCAATGTTTGATTGTTGTCCAATACTTAGTTCCATCTGCTCTAACCTTTTCTTCTGACCTATCGAAAAATAAATATTTTCCATCCAGTGTCACCCAGGCACCAGTTTCTGAGATTGCGGTGTTTATTTTATCTCCCAAGTTAATGGCTGCCCCCCAGGAACCATCTTGTTGTTGGAAACTGATATAGAGGTCAGAGTCGCCATATCCGTCTTTTCTCTCACTATCCCAAATTAAATAAGAGTCATCTGGAGCTATAAAGGGGTGGGCAGTCCATTTGCCAACGTTAATCTCTTTACCTAGTAATTTGGGTGCTTCACGCTTGCCATTTTTGACCCTGGATATGCGGATTACATCCTTGCTTTTATAATCGTCAAAAACATAGGTGCCCTTGTCGGATACCGACAGGCGCATAATGCCCCAGTCGTCTCGGTCGAACATGGGACCAAGACTTTTTATCTTTGACCAACCAGCATCGGTTCGCTCTATATATTTTGTATCCGAATACAGGATGTTACCATTATTGCCATACTGGTGGAAATTGTATTCTTTCCAAATATTTTTTTCCTTACGAAAGGCGATAACGGTCGGGTGAAAGGGAGCATTACCAGATGGGGTGAAGTAAAATTCTTTCATATCTGGAGCGAACTTGCCTTTTAGCTCCCGGTCTTTTTTGGAGGGGGCACCTGAGGCAAATGGTTCCGCTATTATGCCAGGTGGCTTTTGCCCAAAAGATGACACTTTTTGGGCAGTGGGTGACTCATTATTTGTAGTGGGCAAATGATTGTCCTTTACTTGTGGGTTTTTTGAGTCACAGGCATTTAAAAACATGGCCAATGCCGGTACTAAAAATATGAGGTGGTAATTTTTCACGGTTTAAACTTTAAAATGTTGGCAGCGTAATAATGCTTTGCTTGATTTTAGTGAGATATTTTTAACCAGGCAGGCTGTGAACCATTCTCTATAATTTTCTTGATGGAAGAGCCATCCTTATTCATCATATAAATGCGTTTTTCAGAAGCAAAAATGATTTTAGAGCCATCAGGAGACCAGGAGGGGTACCATTTATCTCCTTCGTTAGCGGTCAATCGCTTTTGGTTAGAACCATCTATATCCATCACATAAATTTCCTTCTTACCATCCCTGGTCGACATAAAGGCCACTTGCTTGCCATCAGGAGAAACTTCGGGGTGCCAATCCTCTGCCTCATTGTTTGTGAGTTTGGTGAGGTTGCTACCATCAATATTGGCAATGCAAATTTCACTGGTGTTGCTTTTTGAGTGAAAGACTATCTTTCCGTTTTTGGTAAAATAAGGACCTCCACCATTCAATGGTTTTATTTGCTTTTGCTCACTACCATCAGCGTTCATAATCCAAATTTCTTCGGTCCAAACTCCTTCGGTATTTCGGTAGGCTCTTGCAAAAACAATTTTTTTCCCATCAGGCGACCAGGTCGGTGAATTATCCCACATGTTTTTGGTATGGGTCAATCGTTTTCGGTTGGTACCATCGGCATTCATTGTATGAATAGACCAGGTCTTTCTTCCATCATAATAAGCATAAAAAGCAATGCGCTTTCCGTCAGGTGACCAAGCCGGATAACCATCTCTGTTCTCATGGGTTGTAAGCTTAATTTTTGATTTGCCTTCCTGGTCAGCCAAGTAAATGTCTACATTCCCTGATTCTTTAGCCGTATAAGCAATCGTATAGTCGATGGAGGTGGATTTTTTACTAACCTTACAAGCAGTAATGAAGGCAAATAGAATTGTTAAAATGGATAAGTTTTTTAAGTATTTCATGGTATATCGTTTTCATAAAAGGTGATAGAATTAACCCAGGGTTATATTCACACCTAACTACTTTTTCTGTCGTAGTAAAACACAGAGGGCCAAGGTTTACAATACAATGGTATTAGGTTTAGCGAATTTGGGCAATAGAAAAGTGATAAGTAGTAGTGCTACAGTTGCTAATAGAAAGAAAAAAGTGATGAAATTATCGTACTTGGAGAGGTAAAACTAAATGCTTACTTGGGTGCTTCTGAAAGTAACTTGAGTGGGCAAAGTCAAGCCTTGACTTAAAACAATAGTACTAGATTTGTAATTTTTGGCGAATAGAAGAATGGTAGCTCCTTCCAGATTGTATTTTATGTCCAGAGTTTAAGGTGATGATAAACTCTGTGTTTCCCCAACTTTCAAGGTTATTAATAGCCTCAATATTGACTAGCGAAGATCTATGCACTCTTACAAACTCCTGAGGGTTTAATTTTTGTTCAAAAGCATTCATCGTTTCCCTCACCATATGAATGGTTTTGCCAACGTGTAGCTTTAAATAATTTCCTGCCGACTCCACCCATTCAATGTCTTTTGTCTTCACAAAAAATATTTTGCCTCCATCTTTCACTACTACTTTCTCGAGGTAGTTTTTATTGGGAAGAGATTCTTTTAGATACGTTAGTAATTGGGTATTATGATCTCCTTGACTATACAGTGACATTTGTTCTTTCACTCTTTTAACCGTCATCTGAAACCGTTCTCTATCAAAAGGTTTTAAGAGATAATCAAGAGCATGGTATTCAAAGGCTTTAATGGCATAATTATCATAAGCTGTAACTAAGATGATACAAGGGATTTTTTGGACATCAATGTTTCTTAAGAGTTCCATTCCATCCATTCCAGGCATTTGGATATCAAGAAATAATAAATCAGGATAAGACTCATGAATCGCCTGTAATGCTTCCATTCCATTGGTACATTCACCTACAATTTCAAAGTCTTCTTCCTCTTGCAAAAAAATAACTACTTTCTCTCTTGCCAGCACTTCATCATCCACTATCAATGTTTTAATCTTGTTCATGCCGGAATCAATATTTTCACTTCTAGCCCTTGGTCTTGCTCTAAATTATTTAAAATTAATTTCCCTTGTTCCCCATACAATTGTTTCAATCTCATTCTCGTGTTTGTTAACCCTATTCCTTCCTTAATATCCGTCTTTTGGGTACTAGGCATTCCTTTACCATTATCTACCACGGTTAATTCGATATGACCATTTACCTGGTAAGCAGCGACTGCTATTTTACCTTGTTTGGTAAGTTGGGCTACCCCATATCGAATGGCATTTTCTACAATAGGTTGTAAAATAAGATTGGGAACCTTTTTGTCATAAATTTCTGGGTCAACCTGAATGGAAACTTCTAACCTATCCTGAAACCTGATTTGTTCTATTTCGAGGTAGATTTTAAGTATCTCCATTTCCTGTTTTAATGTCACTTCCTGAATACCTGTATTTTCTAAAGTAGCCCTTAAAAGATGACTGAGCCTTGCGATCATTTTATCTGCCACATCAATATCTTTATGCATTAAGGTAGAAATAGCGTGTAGGGTATTAAAAAGAAAATGAGGGTGTAATTGTTTTTTCAATGCCAATAGTTCGGCCTGTGCTAGTTTTTGTTGGGCCTCTGCGGCTTTTAGTGCTTCATCTCTAAACTGTTGGTAATAGCTTACCGCAGAAGTTATACCTACAATGCTGCAATACATCATCAGTGGTACATATATATAATATAGCCTATTCATAAAATTTTTAGAAAACGACCATATAAATTTTTCCTCTAATAATACTTCAATAGCATACCTTAAATAGGCATATATTGCCGAATGTGACAAGGAAATAAGAAGACCTACAAGAAAATGAAACCTTACCTTAGAAAACCAACCAGATGATTTTTTAGGGTATTTTTTGGCAAGTAATATGATAAACGGACAGAAAATACCCCAAATGAGCCATTCTATAAGTTCCGGCCACATCAGTTCAAACAAAGAGGCTTTTTTATCAATATAAGAAAAGTAGATTTTATTATTTAATCCCAGAAAGAATCCTACCACTACAAAAAAGCTTATAAATACCCACCAATACTTAATAGGGTCGTCTATAAACTTAAGTTGTAAGGGGGAGGCTTTTTTCATGTTGAGCAATTCTAAAGTGTTTATTTTATGCGGCTAGTCGATGCTATAAGATGAGGACCTGAAGCAAAGGTAGCAACTTTAGGCAACTCTTAATAGCAATATTTTCTCTGAAACCTCCTTTCTTACTGGTTTTGGAGTATTTAGGTGGGCGTTTTAGTGAATGTTAGGAGGGAACTGCTATTGTTGAGGTTCCCTTCTAATTTTCATGAAGGAAATCAGAGATTATTCATTTTTTACTGCGATATACTGGATTGTGAGGCAGCCTGACGGCAGTGGTGAGGACACAATCCAAGGCGATGACGTCATCAATTGCGTCCTCACAAGCAAATTATTAATTCAATTGTCAGTAAGTGTTCTAGTGTTTGTTGAACAGCAGTTAGTTATTCTTATGTTTTTCCAAGATTTCTTTTTTGAGCTGCACAAAATCTACCCAATAAAGGCCTCCTGTCCAGTACTTGCTGCCGTCTTTTCTCACTTTCTCCGATCCTCTGGAAAAGAATAAATACTTTCCATCGGGTGATACCGTGGCTGCTCCTTCACCGATCTTGGTATTTATTTTAGGACCCAAACTATAAGATTTAGACCAAGTGCCATTTTGATTGAAACTGATGTACAAATCACCATTTTCGTATTCTGAGGTTCTTTCCGCATCATATATGATATAACTTTCGTCGGGGGCTACATAAGGGTGAGCGATCCACGTGCCAGGGTAATTGATTGCCTTCCCCATTTTTTTAGCAGGGGTATAGTGATCTCCCTTGTTGACTGCATAATAAATGCCTTCATCTTTGAGCTTTTGTCCTTTTTCTTTAGAGGTAAAGTATAGGTTGCCATTGGCTGCGGGGGTAGTACACATGACAAACCTGTCAGTAAATGGCGTGTTTAAGAAAGGAATGGGCTGTCCCCAGCCGTTGGCCTTTTTTTCGACATACCATTGGTGCAAACCTGACGATTTTGCGGTATCATTGAGTGGGCGAGTGCTTCCAAAATAAAGGCGGTCTCCTTTGGGACTAAACCGTATGTGAAAGTCTAAATACTTCTTGTTGGTAGAGAAAGGCGCCAAGACTGGTTTTGACCACTTACCATCGATCAACTTCATCGTGTAAATATTATGGCTCTCCTCCGATGCTCTGCGTTGAAAAAACAACTCATCCATCGTCGGATTAAATGTAATGGAGCCTATCACATGATTGTCAATGGAAATAACCTCTTTTCCAAATAACAGGGGAGTATCGGTAGGAATTTGGTCACTAAGTAAAGCAATATTAGATTTTGTATTGCTCTGACAAGCAATCATAAAGACAGATAAGAGAGACGAGATGCCTAAGGCTTTTAAATATTTCATGGGTTGTGTGTTATCAAAAAATTATAGTGTTCATAGATTGTTTCTTATAAATCAATAGGCCTTACTTTGTTGATGACCTCGGCACTTATCCAATAAATATTTGATAATCCACCTTCTTCATTATACCTACTGAAAAGCAAGTATTTACCATCGGGAGTGAGACTTGGGCAGGTTTCAGCGAAATCAGAATTTACGGCAGGGCCAAGATTGATGTGAGTAGTCCAGGTACCATCTTTCTTTTTAAAACAGACATGAATGTCTTTGTCTTTTGTTTTGTCGTTTTCTTTGCGAGCATCTACCAGGATAAAATCTTGATCTGGAGAAATAAAACCGTGAAAACCATATGCAATCCCCACTTCTTTTACTTCAGGGTATTTACCGCTTTTATTGGGTGCATAATACACTTTTCGTTTTGACAAGTTTGTATAAAACAGGTCTCCATTATTTGCCATATTGGGAAAAAAAACAATATCATCGTTTATCGGTAACTTAAGCTCTTTTGCCTCATTCCAGGAGTTTTCAACACGGCTTGACTGCCAGATTTTAGCATTTCCTGGACCATCGGCTGCATAGTATATCCTGTCGCCCTTAGGGTCTATAAAGGTTTGAAACTCACTACTTCTCTTACCATTGGTGAAATTTACCATTGTGGGCTGGGTCCACTTGCCATCGTTTAATTTTGAGAAATATGTTCTCGAATGGCCACCTTTCTTATTCCCTGAAAAATATAGCTCATCTAGTTCTTTAGAAAACGTAACCGCATATTCATACCTACCATTGACTGAAACCAATCCTGGGGCAAAAACCTCGGCAGTCATTCCAGGCGGGGTTTGACCAAAATAAGAGACTTTGGTAGTGGATGAATTGCGATCTGTTGACTGGTCTTTTTTAGTGGTAGGGTTGCACGCATTTAAAAACATCGCGAGCGCAAGTATTAAAAACATCAAGTGATACCTTTTCATGGCCTAAAGTTTTATAAGGTTTGGTAAAGCAAGAGCAAACCTGTAAATGGGTGATTTTTTATGGTTTTATAATTTTTTGTATTTGATATGAGCGATGATCACAATACAATGCTATTAATATATAGGGGTTACTACAATCTAAAAGTGATCAGCTGAAAATTAAGTGTGGTGAATTGTTATTGGAGTGGGATGTAAAATTTTGAACTATATAATTAAAAGAAATAGCGTATTCAATGAAGGGCTGGTATTTGCGAAGGTTGTCGTTGAATGTCTGTTGAAAAACTACTTGAATCTGACAACCTGAAACAATCTTTTGGGGTAGCATTTCCAGGTTTCGTTGATGTATTTAAGGCTACTACACAAGCTAAGATTGCCACCATTTTTCGCAAACACACTTACCTTAAAGGCGGTAGTTAATTGTAGGCAAGTTTTAAGAACATAGGGAAAGAATTTTAAAAAAACGCCCCAGATTTTTCAGGGTTTAAAAAGCGAAGAATAAC
>DMXI01000431.1 GCA_003483885.1 Microscillaceae bacterium | reverse complement strand
AAATAGGGTGATTTGTCGTTACTAGGTTTAGGTTGTGATACTAAGATACTTTCCACTTTCCGAAGTCGCTCACGAACAATTTGAGGCATTTGAGGGTGTAGTTCACTCATGCGCTAAAGATTTTCTTTACTATTTGCTGATTACAAAGTAAACTAGTTGAAAAGTAATAATTTTATGCCAATTAACAAGGGGGTAAGTTCTGTGCTGCAAAGGTAATAAAATAAATACAGATTTTTAAACTGAACCCTTTTATTTACATAAAAACTCACAAGTATTGTTTGCAAAAAATGAAATCCTATTACAATATAAATTAAAAATTTATCTATATCTAATGTATATGTACCTTTGGATATTAGCATAAAAATTGGAAAAATTACTGCTAATGTGTAAAAGAGCTTTGAGAGTCTCATATACTCATAAAAGTGGGTATACTCTACTTTCTCAAGGCTTAACAACACCCCAAAAACTTTTAACAGGACATATTTTAAGAAAATCAGCCCAAACACGATGGCAAAGAACACGGCATAGTTGAGAAGAAGAGATACATAGTCAAAGTTTGTACTCACTAACTTAAATGATACGTTAATTATATCAGTTATGTCTTTTTGTGCAAGCATATAAAAAAGGCTTACTACTAATGCATGAGTCGCTAAAAACAATATATTGATAATATTAAATGGTTTGTTAATCAACGTGATGTCTTTACGCGACAAGCTCGATACACTACTTTGTAAGCTGTAATAACTAGAAAATATTTTGGGGTGAAAGTTTATTAGTAGAGAAAAAATCCCCAAAATTAAAATACTAACACTAATCACAAAGTTTTTAATACCAGATACTTTACGATCCTTTTCTTGTATTACATCAACCTCTTTTTTTGTTTTGACAGTATTCGTTACTTCTCTTTTGAAATAACCTATATGCACAGACTTTAAAGGAAGACGATAACCCCTATCGTAAAAAGTGAAAAATAACTTTTTATGGCCTTTATATACTTGCCTAAGACTATCAATATTGAATGTTACCCAGCCTGCTTTTTTGATTTCTTTACATAACTGTTTATTGACAAAAACAAACACATTTTCGGGACTATTAAAAGTTAGCTCTAAGCCTTTGTACTTTTGGACATCCAGCCAAAAACTGGCTGTCTTAGAGTTATTGTGTCTATCTTCTATGTAAGGCACATAAGCGTTATACTTAGTATCATACACTTGCCATCCGTCCTCAAGGTCGTAAACTTTCAGGAACCCCTCTTGTCCGTTTTGCTTAGCATAGGTTTGTAAACTTGCAACAACAAGTATTCCCAACAATATGATAATTTGAAAAGTGTAATGCTTCATAAGTAAATTTTGAATTGTACAAATATTTCAAAATCTACTTATAAAACCAAAATGTATTTTTGAACGATTGAAACTTATAGGCAATTCCTTGGTTTGCCCTAAGGCGTAAACAATATTAAATATACCGGCTTGTGTGGGAAAATTAAGCCCCATACCAAAACCAAATGGGATATCTTCATCAAAAAGATTAATTGTTTTTTGCTGCAACCAGCTTTGATCATAGAAAAAGAACAAATATGAATTCTCCTCGAATAATATTCGGTATTCCAAATTGATGATCGCAAAGCTTGACGCTAGAAATACATTTTGATTATGCCCCCTCAAATTATTGATACCACCAAGTCTAAACAATTCATTTGTCAGTAATTGATCATTGACCATGGTACCTGCATTGAGTCGCCAATACACTACCGATTTTTGATTGATTGGTAGGTAATGTTGCCAATTGAACTTATATACAAACTGGGTAGTGTTGAGTGGAATGTTTTCGTAAAAATTTTCTGGTAGTTCAGGGTTTTGTTGAATGCTTTTCTGCCCTACTTCCATTGAGATATCTATCAGGTTTCCTTTGGTAGGGAACAAGGCATCGTCTACCTGGCTGAGTTGATACCCAATACCGTAAGATACAAAAGAAACATCTAAGGTATCAGGCAAACGAGTGATGTTCTGAAAAATACTATTATTCAAAACTCGTGAGCTTCTTGAGTTGAAGCTCACACTTAGTTTATTACCATTTCTGAGGTTGTAAAGCAGGCTTCCACCAAAATTTATATTCACAAATGAAGTATCTTCTCTCAGTAAGTTAAAATTGGTTTGTAAATCGAGATAAGAATTGAATAATAGTGGATGGATGTAGCTCAAATTAATGGTTTGAGATTGAGGTTCTGGTCTTAGCCATTTGGCGGTTAAGTTTTTACCACTACCAAACATATTTTGCAATAATAAATCAAACTCCCCTGTCCATTCTATGGTATTGGGTTCACGCTCGTTTGGTAAAATACCGACCAATAAGTTAATCTGATTTGCTTTTCGTTTCCTTAAAAATAGGTTTACAAATGCTTTTTTTGCTCGAAATTCGGTTTGAGGCGATTTTATAACTTTTACATAAGGCAATTGTCGAAGCAACCTTTCTGCATTTTTTACTTTTTGATTGCTAAAGATGTCTCCTTCACGAAGACGTAAATACTTGGCCAAAAACTTACGCTTTATTTTAACTGCTCCCTGAATGCGCAAGGTGTCCAGCGTCATTAGTGGGCCTTTGTCATAGTGTAATTTGGCACTTACCGAATGCCCTTCGATATTGATGGAGTCCAGGCGTGTTTGGGCATAAGGGTATCCATTATTCTCAGAATAGGCTAATATTTTATTTTGTAACTTTGAAATTGATTTATGAAGAAAACGTTTATTTTTATAAAACTTCTCTTTAAAACCTACATGATTCCTGATTTTCTTAGGAAGGTTGCCTTTACGCAAAGATTTCCATTTAAATGCTTCACCTCTAAAAATATAAGCCTTTAGAGTATCTCCAACATTGGTGACACTATCTAACCTGGCGTTGAGATAAGCCTGATTATGCAATTCATTGATCAGTAGGCGGATAGCATTCTGAGCAGTTATTTTAGTTTTGTACCGATATTTAAACCTTATCTTTGAAGGGATTTGAGCCTTTTGGGGCTTTAAAAATAACTTTACGTATGTTGTATTAGTTATCTGTTTCTTTATTTTGGGTAGTGTATCAAGGGTTTGTCCACGAGTGAGCCACGGGATAAAGATGAGTATACTTATCCCCCATTTTTTTAATAAACCAATATCATTTTTAAAACTTAGTATTTTGCCAAGTCTATACATTCATATACCATTTTGTAAGCAAGCTTGTCATTACTGTGATTTTCATTTTAGTGTAAATCAAGCCAATAAAACTGCGGTTGTAAAGGCTTTAGCTAAAGAAATCACATTGCAGAAAAATTATTTACCCACTTCTCAACTTCAGACCATTTATTTTGGAGGTGGTACCCCCTCACTATTGAACGAGGATGAGTTGGGTTATTTGATGGACACCATTCAAAAAACATTTTCTGTAGATCAACAGGCGGAGATTACTCTTGAAGCAAACCCAGATGATTTAACTGTGGATCAACTTCGCTTGTTCAAAACATTAGGCATCAATAGATTGAGTATTGGTACCCAATCTTTTCAAGATGTATCTCTGAGTTATTTGAACCGAGCACACAACGCTTCTCAAGCTCAGCAAAGCATTCTAAACGCCCAAAATTTAGGTTTTGATAATATCAGCATAGATTTGATCTATGCAATTCCAGTAGCCAATCATGAAATATGGCAGCAAGATTTGGAGCAAGCCACTGATCTTCAAATACAACACATTTCTGCTTACTGCCTTACTATAGAGACGCAAACTGTATTTGGGAGAATGCTTCAAAGAAATCAAATTTCGCCAATTAATGATGATTTTGCTTCTGAACAGTTCAATACCTTGATTGATCATTTATCTCAACACGGATTTGAGCAGTACGAAATTTCAAATTTTGCCAAAAATCAAGTTTACTCTAAACACAACAGTAATTATTGGATAAAAAATCCTTACTTGGGTATAGGCCCTAGTGCTCACTCTTATAATGGAACTACTCGCCAGTTTAATGTGGCTAGTAATGGGAAGTACCTTCAGAGTATTCAACAAAATACCATTCCTTTTTCTTTGGAGACGTTAAGTAAAGCCGACCAAGTCAATGAATATCTCATGACAAGCTTACGAACCATGTGGGGTTGTGATTTAAATAAAGTTTTTAATAGTTTTGGCATAAATGTGTTAAATCAAAACAAAAAGTACATTGATGAGTATATAGATAAAAAGTTGTTAAAACTTGATAATAATATATTGAAGCTTACCAATAGTGGTAAATTATTTGCCGATAAAATAGCTTCTGATTTGTTTATTGTTGAATAAGAAATGATTTCTTCAGTCAAAATAGATTACCAGGAACAAGCGTATAGTTTTGATCCACAATCTGCCATAGATATTTCTATGGTTTTAAAGGAAGATTCAGTGAATTGTTACTATGCCCAAAAGGTAACTTTTGAAACGTATGTATTTGGAGATTTTGTAGGTAGCGTGGTGCAAGGAGGCCCGGTAAATTATCAAAAGGTTACGCTTACTCCTCACGGAAATGGTACCCATACTGAATGTTATGGACATATATCTGCCGATAAAAACGCTACTATATATAATTGTCTGAAAGAATATTTTTTCTTTGCACAATTAATCACCCTTCCGACACACCGTGAAGGAGATGATCAAGTTGTTAAGTTAAATGATTTGGAACAGCACCTAAGCGGGGTGGTTCCTGAAGCATTGATTATACGAACGCACCCAAATGATGAAGAAAAACTGGAAAAACAATATTCGGGTACTAACCCACCCTACCTTGAATTTGAAATTGGCAAGTTTTTAGCGAAACATAATATTAAACACTTATTGGTAGATTTACCTTCGGTGGACAGAGAGGAAGATAATGGTGAGTTGAAGTGCCATCACGCATTTTGGCAATATCCAGAAAAAACTCGCAAGGATTGCACAATAACTGAATTGGTTTATGTAAATTCAAACGTTCCCGATGGGTTTTATTTTCTTAACCTGCAAGTAATTAGCCTATGGAGCGATGCAAGTCCAAGTAAGCCAATTATTTACAGGCTCAAAAAATTATAACTTAATAAACAAGTAGCTACACATACTAATTAACGATAACAATTATAGTAATGACTAGTGATGAGAAGAAAGCAATTTTGTTATTAAAATCTGTCATTTTCCATTATCATGGTTTAGATAAGGAAGAGCAACAGATTTTGGATTCAACTGCGGAAAGATTTGATGCCTGGGAGGAGCTAAAATGGGCCAATGATTTTATTTCACTGGATTATTATACTGCCTTTGAGCGTGCCCGGGAGTATTTGAATGAGGTAGTTGGGAACCTAGATAAAGATACTCGTCTTAATTACCTAAGTATGGTTTGGGAAGCCAATAATGCAAAAGGTTATGTAACTGAGATGGAAGCAACTGCCATGCTAAAGTTGGCTAAAGACTGGAGTGTCCAAAAGGAATTAATGATGTTGGTAAGAAAGAAAAAATAATCCGCCCAGATTATTTTTTCTTTTCTTTTGCAACCTAATATTAATATGCTAATTAATAATTTCGAACCCTGTATAACGATGTAACACTTTAGGTATTTTGATACCTTCAGGGGTTTGATTGTTTTCCAACAAAGCGGCTACGATTCGAGGCAGAGCCAATGCACTTCCATTAAGCGTGTGCGCCAATCGCTTTTTGTTCTCGCTATTTTTATAACGTAGCTTCATTCTATTGGCTTGGAACGTTTCAAAATTACTTACTGAACTTACCTCTAACCAACGTTTTTGCGCAGCAGAATATACTTCCATATCAAAAGTAAGCGCAGAAGTAAAGCCTAAATCTCCACTACACAACCTCAATACTCGATAAGGCAACTCGAGGCTTTCTAACAAACCCTGTACGTGTGCACACATGTCTTTCAGTGTTTCATAAGACTTATTAGGATGTTGTATCTGCACGATTTCTACTTTATCAAACTGATGCAATCTATTCAACCCTCTTACTTGCGCCCCCCAGGCACCCGCTTCTCTACGAAAACATGGGGTATACCCCACGTGCTTGATAGGCAAACTGGCCTCCTCTACAATTACATCTCTATAAATATTGGTAATAGGTACCTCTGCAGTAGGAATAAGATATAAGCCATCTTCTTGCGCATGATACATCTGCCCATCTTTGTCTGGTAGTTGTCCAGTACCAAAACCAGAAGCTTCATTAACCAAGTGAGGAGGAATGACTTCGCTGTAACCTGCTTCAGAGGCTTGATCTAAGAAATAGTTGATCAAAGCCCGCTGTAATCTGGCGCCTTTACCTTTATATATAGGAAATCCTGCTCCAGTTACTTTTGTACCGACCTCAAAATCAATAATGTCATATTTTTTAATCAAATCCCAGTGAGGTACAGCTCCTTCATGTAGTGTTGGCACAGTGCCATGTTCTGACTCAACTTTATTATCAGCGTCAGAGTTTCCTACAGGTACGCTTGGATGAGGCACATTAGGGATTTTGAATAAGATTTCATCCCGTCGATTGGTTGCTATCTTTAGCTCTGCCTCTAAGTCTTTAAGCTGTGTTTTTTGACCTCCAACCTGTACCTTCAGCTTATCAGCTTCTACTTTTTTGCCTTGCTTCATTAGCTGACCAATTTTTTTAGCTTGGGCGTTGGATTTCGCCTTTAAGTTGTCAAGCTTGGTCTGCGTATCTTTTCGGTGTTGGTCAAACTCCAGTAACTCTTCTATTAATTGCTCTGCGTCTGCAATTCCCCGCTTTTCTAATCCCTGAACAACCTGTTGTTGGTGGGTGCGGATATGCGGAATCTCTAACATAATAATGTAATTGT